>JAVHQB010000001.1:0-1322 GCA_036170905.1 Minisyncoccota bacterium
TAAGGAGAAAAATATTGTCTTTTTAAATTCACTAATAACGCTTTTATGATTCATTTTTTCTTAAATTAAAAATAAAGATTATGAAAAAAGAGGAAATTGGTATTTTGATGACAGCGATTGTTTTTTTTGGTTTTGTAGCTGTGAAGTTTTTTTCTAATATTATACATGAGCTGTCTCATGGATATTGGGAAAGAGCTTTTGTAGCTCTTATAATATTTTCTGTCACGTTGGCTGTCAGCGTGTTCAGTCTTTTAATTCTAATTTTCTTACGTCGTAAAAAACGTAAAGTAAATTAAAAAGATAGCGTGATTTGTTTACCAAAACGAATTACGCTATTTTTTATGTCATATATATTACATTATGTTATAATACTCCTATGCCCGAAGATATAGGGACTTTATATATAGTAGCGACGCCGATAGGGAACTTGGAGGATATTACTTTGAGGGCTATTCGTATACTTAAAGAAGTAGATTATATTTTATGCGAAGATACGAGGACGACGCAGGTGTTACTCAATAAATACGAGATTAAGACCAAGACGATGAGCTACCACGCCCATAGTACAGAGAACAAAGAATCCGTCATAATTAATTTATTGAAAAATGGCAAGAATTTGGCATTAGTTTCCGATGCTGGGACTCCTTGCATTTCTGATCCGGGGGTAATGCTCGTCGCTAATGCAAAGAAAGAATTTGGATACGATATAAAAGTCGTACCGATACCAGGACCGAGCGCTCTCATCTCTGCTTTATCAGCTTCTGGAATTTCATCTGCCGAATTTGTCTTCTTGGGATTTCTACCCCACAAGAAGGGTAGAGAAACTTTATTCAAAGAAATTGCTCACAGCAAAAGGGTGATGGTTTTCTACGAATCTACTCACAGGATTATGAAGACTCTGGCATCTTTGAAAGAGCATGCTCCAGATTTTAAAGTAGTTATCGGCAGAGAGCTGACCAAGCAATTTGAGCAATTCGTAGAAGGAACTCCGAGTGAGATTCTAGAATATTTCACTATAAATGAAGACAAGCAAAGAGGGGAATTCGTGGTTATTGTGGAGCCCAAATAAATAATATATAATAGTGGAATGAGAAAAGAAAGAACATTGCTTTTTATTGGGATATGGGTAGCTATACTACCCTCGCTTGGATTTTTTGATAGTTGGAGAAAGGTATTATTTATACTGACAGGTTGTGCCATTATTTACTTGGCTTATTTGTTTTATAAAGAAGCGAAAGCTCGTATCAATAAAGACGAGAATAGGATTAAATCATTTGTTGATAATATAGGGACAGGAGAATCAGATGAAAAATAAAAAGTCT
>JAVHQB010000002.1:0-6283 GCA_036170905.1 Minisyncoccota bacterium
ACATAGGTAGCAATTTTTAAGTATTTCTATTATACTATAGATAAATTTTAAAGGCTAAATTTTAAATTTTAAGTGAATGACTAAATAATTGAATTTTAAATGAGGAATTGGGAATCTGAATTCCGTTTAGACTTTGAACTTTGAAAATTATTTTGTAAATTGTAAATTAGTAAATTGAAAATTGTCTCTATGATCAATAACCCCTTCAGAAAAACAAAAAAGGAAAGCTTGGCTGTTACCGCAATCTTAATTTTGGTTATAATTAACAGCTGTTTGGTTTACATGCTAGGGTATAAATTTGGTAATGCTAATTTTGTAGCCGAGAAGAGGGCTATTAGTGCTGATTATGGTTCAGCAAATGCCATTGATTACCCTGACCTTTCTACTTTCTGGAAGGTGTGGGATCTCATTAAAACTAAATCAATTAAGCGTAATGAAACTACCAATAACGCACTCATTGAAGGGGCCATCAACGGTCTAACTAGCGCTCTTGGCGACCCTTTCTCTGAATTCCTCAATAAGGAACAGAATGCGGCTTTGTCAGAAGAATTGGTTGGTCAGTTCAATGGTATTGGAGCAGAAATCAGTAAAAAGAATGATTATATTACCATTGTTTCTCCTTTGGAGGGGTCACCAGCGGAAAAAGCAGGATTACTGCCCAATGACCAAATTCTCAAAGTAGGAGATGTTAATATTGCCGGTAAGACCGTTAATGAAGTTGTCAAACTTATCAAGGGCCCAGCTGGTACTTCAGTGAGTCTTACTATAGGAAGACAAGGTATCGCTGAACCAAAAGTGATTAGCGTTACGAGAGCCACTATCAACTTGCCCTCAGTGGGTTGGCAAATGCTTCCAAATGATATTGCCTTCATCAAAATTTATACTTTTAACGACCAAGTGAATAGCGCTTTTGACCAGGTAGTCAAAGAGATTTTTCTGCAACATCCTAAAGGTATTATTTTAGATCTAAGAAATAATCCCGGCGGATACTTTGATTCGGCTCTCCATTTAGGAAAATACTTCTTTACCCCAGGCTCTGTTATGGTAAAAGAAGATTTTGGGGATAATAACATCAAAGATTATCCAGTTTATGGAAACGCTCTGTTTGCTTATATACCAACAGTAGTGCTGGTGAATGAAGGTTCTGCCTCTGCCTCAGAAATTATGGCTGGTGCCTTAAAAGATTTAAATAAAGCCATCTTAGTTGGCCAAAAAACTTACGGTAAGGGTTCTGTTCAAGAGCTTATTCCCGTCGATAAAGATCAAAGTCTCAAATTAACCATTGCCCATTGGTTAACTCCCAACGGTACCTTAATTCAAGACAAGGGTATTACCCCTGATTATGTCGTTACCAATCAGCAAAAAGAAACGGCTACTTATGGAAAAATAGACATTCAAAACGATTTGCAACTTAAAAAAGCCTTGGAGGTTATCTCTTCCTTAATTACTAAATAAAATTGGAGGTTACATCTACTTTAATTATTAAAAAATATGAAGGTAATCTTTCTTAAAAATGTTTCTGGCAAGGCAAGGGTAGGGGAGATTAAGGATGTGCCCATCGGTTATGCCAACAATTACTTGTTTCCTAACCGCTTAGCCATAGTAGCGACAGAGACAACCATTAAAGAAAGGGCTATTAAAGTCAAGCACCAAAAAGAACTAGAAGAAAAAGAGCTAGCTACTTTGAAAGCCACAGCTGAAAAGCTTAGAGAGGTAATACTTAATTTTTCTCTTAAATTTTTCAGTCGTGATGACGATACCACCAAAGAAGTGCTCTTGGAAAAAGCTTATGACTCAGTGAATGCTCAAAGAATTATTGAAGCTTTGGCTGAAAAGGGGATAAACCTAGACCGCAATCAAATAAAGTTAGATAAACCCTTAAAAACGGTTGGTCAATATTTGATAGAAGTTAATTTATTACCAAAAGTCAAGACTCTCCTAACTATAAATATTACTGGCTCATCAAAAAACGCCTCTTAAAGGGCGTTTTCCTGTTTTATTTAGTAGGTTCTACATTAACGACTTTTACTTTCTTGCGATTTCCGTCATAATTGATCTTGGTCTTATCTTTGAAAACAACTTTTCCACTAGCAATGGAATAGAGGCAATCATCTCCGCCTTTCTTAACATTTTTACCAGGAAAATAATGAGTACCACGCTGTTTCACTATTAACTCTCCGGGTTTAACGGCTTGACCGTCATTCTTCTTGACACCCAAGTATTTAGAGCGCGAGTCTCTGCCTAATTTAGTAGATCCGCCTGCTTTAGTATGAGCCATATATCTAACAAATAAATAATAAGGTTATGATTAAACTATCTTTTAGAGACTCGCCTATATTAGCAAAACTGAGTAATTTTGTAAAGGCAAAACGACAAATTATCCTTCTTGGCACCCTTGAAATAACCCTTTTAAGCGCCGTTTTTCTCTCGGGAATAATAACAGGAAAAAATCAATTTAGAACAGAACCGATTATTTTAGAGGGGGTTACTCCAGTATCTGAACTAAGTATTAAAACTCCTTCTACTAGCAAGCAGGCTACTACTGGCAATGGCGAATATGTCGCCAGTAATCGGGGTAAAATGTATTATCCAGTAGATTGTTCGGCTGCTAATAATCTGAAAGCGGAAAATAAGATTTACTTTAAAACTGTTACTGAAGCCGAAGCAGCTGGCTATAAAAGGAGCTCGTCCTGCCCTTAACCCTAGACCAGGGTATTTAAATCTTCTTCCTTGCGTGCAGAGAGAATAGTTTTCTTTAAACTTTCCGGTAATTCTTGTAGAACCTCGCTTAGCATTTTTTGGTTAACTACCAAAACTTTTTCCAATCGGTTAAGAGGTCCCAAAATTTCTATCATTTGCTTAATGTCATAAGTAATTTTTTTACCAACCACTTTTTTAAGTACTCCCGTTTTCCCACTTATTTGAGAAATGTTGTGCTTCAAACAATAACTGTTAATTTGTTCTTTAATTTCTTTGAGACGCTGATTTAATTGATAATCCTTTTTTTGTAAGGCAAAATATTCGTCTACTAGTTGCGCCACTTTTTTCCCGCTTAGATTTGTTTGAATATAATAATCATGCCACACAGAACAGCGCCTCCTATAACCGCACCAGTCACACAAACGTGAGGGGGTAGGGGAGAAGTCGCTTTTGGTAATAGCTAAAATACTCTCTCTTATTTCTTGTTTGGTTTTTGCCAGTTGTTTTGGTGTTCGTAGGCTTGTAACTTTAATATCGGGTTTTAAAAAGTAGAGAGAAAGATTAATGTTGGAAGCATTCAGTTTGGGCCAAAAGTTTAAAAGGCCTAGGGCGTAAATAGAAAGTTGTAAATCTTCGTCAGTATCTTTCTGGGAGGGAACTCTTTTGCCAGTCTTATAATCTATAATTTCATAGCGTCCATCTCCCAAAGCATCTACCCTGTCAATAATCCCAGAGAGGTGATGTTTTTCTTTATCAACTTCAAAATCTAAAACAAAGTGTTTTTCCAACTCCAAAATAACTGATTGCAGGGGCATATTCCTCTCATAAAAGGACTTTAATTGGCGAGAACCCTCTTTGAGATATGTTTCAGCTTCCTTATCATTTTTCCAATTAAAATCATCAGCTACGGGCCAATTTTTTTGATAATAGGCCAAGAGTTCATTGAGAGTAGGGAAGTCTGGGTCTTGTTCGTAAAACCAATGAAGAATCTCGTGAATATAGCTCCCAAAAACAGCCTCCCGACTTTTGGGTTCTTTTATTTTTTCTATTTCACTGAATTTATACTTTTGAGGACAATTTTTGAAGGCCTCAATAGAAGAATAAGATACTTTCATACACAAAAACAAGCCATAGCCCTTATGGGGGATTAAATTGAAGGGATAATATTCTATCCCAAAATGTCTATATTCTCATTCTAATTGAAAAGACCTTAAATAGCAAACATGAGTTTAGGGTTGACATAATTTCTAATATCCCTAATAATAATGAGATAATTTAAAATTCATTTTATGCACAAAGAATTACCTAGCAATGACGAATTGCTTTTTCCAGAAAAAAAAGAACATCATATACCAACTCAAGAAGATTACGAGAGAGCTAAAAAGCAAGCCTTAAAAAAGGGGGGAGTAGGAGTGTTGGAGGTTAATAATGACAACTTTCCAATAGAAGTAACTGTTTTAGTTTGTGACAAACATGGATTAGTAAGATTATTTTGTCAACCTAGCTTAAATCCGAATAAAGTATACGAGTTAAACAGGTCGGCAGATTGTCTGTATTATGATGCAGAACCAGAATGGAAACAAAGTATGCTTGAGGAAGATGTCCATAAGAAACTAAATGAAACTTTGGCAGAAATTTTTAATAAGTATAGGATTCGTGAATAAACGGCGCGAGAGAATATGGGGAAGGGCCTAAACGGCCCCTTGTTTAATAACAGACAACGTCGCACAAGATAGCTTTTGCGACATTAAGACATATTAAATAAGGGGCCTAGGCTTTTTAAGCCCGTAAGCCCCTTCCCTAGCGCTTTTTCCTTATTTTTTGAACTACTACATCAAGGGGTCAAAAATGGGTTTATTTTTTGAATGACTTCGTCAAGAGATCGAAAAATAATTTAAATATTCCCAGAACAAAATCCCAAATCCCCTTGAGAAACTTTAAACCAATATTTAAGAAGTCTGTCGTAAAGATTTGTTTGAACAACTCCCCCACCTGTTTTATAAATGTCACAAAAAACAAAGTCGCTTTATCAAGCCAAGGCATAACTTTAGTATCAGCAAATTCCGAATAATTAAGGGTATTAGTAATGGCGGTAGAAGTCGTAGCCCGAACCTGTGACCAACCTATTAATACTAGCCCAAAAATTGTGAGGCCAATAATTTTAAATAAGCGAAAATATTTTTTACTCATAGTTATTAACTTATTAAAGGTAAAATTAAATTACGGGCATGTTCTAATCTTTTCAAAGATTCTTCTTTGCCCAAGACCATAATAATCTCAGCTGGAGTTGGTGAAGATTCTTTACCAGATAGCGCAACGCGTAGCGGCCAAAATAGTAAACCCTTGTCCTGGTTGTATGGGGCCTTACTATTTACGAAATCATTAAAGACAATCTGCAAACTGTTAAAATCATAATTGTCCAGACTTAGGGCGCCAATAATATCAATGGCGTAATTGAGGGCCAGAATAACTTCCTGCCAGGGTGCACTATGCCACTGTAAAAGTTCTGGAGCATAGTTTAAATCATCTTTAAATAGATACTCGGCTACCAAATTGAAATCACTAATCTTGGCTAAACGAGACCTTTCAAGAGCTATGGCTTTATTTATGTAATTTAAATCTATAAGACGACCACTTCCCGCTATTAAATAACTTACCTTATCAGGATTCACCTCTATCAAATGATTATCAATTAACCCCTTTGCCACTGGTTGAATAAGGATTTCTTCATTAATAGTTTTAAAATATTGGAGGTTAAACCAGTCGAGTTTCTTAACATTAAAAATAGCGCCACTTTTTTGTAGTCTTTCAACGCTAAAATTTTCCACCAGAGCTTGTAGATCATAAAGCTCGCGATTATCAGCTGGATGCCAACCTAACATGGCAATAAAATTTATAAGAGCTTGAGGCAAATAACCCTCACCGATATAATCCGTAATACTTACTGTCCCATGACGTTTACTCATCTTGGAACGATCTGGTCCCAAAATTAATGGCAAATGAGCATAAGCCGGTGAAGGAAAACCCAACGCTTCAGCGATGGCCATCTGTTTGGGCGTATTAGACAAATGATCTTCACCCCTGATGACATGAGTAATTTTCATAAGAGCGTCGTCAACCACCACTGCGAAATTATATAAGGGGGTCTCTATGTTTTTGGCTATAATAATGTCACCGACTAGGTTTAAATCGGCTCTGACCTCTCCCCTAATCAAATCTTTAAATTTCACTATTTGTTGGGGCATTCTGAAACGAATCACTGCCTCGCGACCCTCAGCCAGATTTTTCTCGACAGTTTTTTTGTCCAAACGTCCACATTTACCACTATATCTAGGCGGCTCACCTCGAGCTAAAGCTTCTTGTTTTTGGGCTTCTAATTCCTCAAGTGTACAAAAACAATAATAAGCTTTATTTTCGTCAAGTAGCTGTTGCAAGTATTTTCTGTAAATTGCCAGTCTTTCTGTTTGTCTGTATGGCCCATACTCACCGCCAATATCAGGACCTTCGTCCCAAGTAATACCTAGCCATTTCAACCCGTTAATAATGTCTTCCTCATATTCTTTTTTTGACCTTTCTAAGTCGG
>JAVHQB010000003.1:0-6261 GCA_036170905.1 Minisyncoccota bacterium
CCAAATAGCCATTTCTTTCTCCGCCTCCTCCACCGTGCCGGAAGCGTGAATCAAGTTTCTAACAGCTCGTTTGTTCCTATTAGCCAATGTAGGAGAATCTACAGAAAAGTCGCCTCTAATAGTACCCATATCAGCAGAAGCCGGTACTGTTTTACCCACTATTTTTCTTACCATTTCGATTGAATGTAAACCCTCAATAGCAATTTTTACTATGGGACCAGAAGACATAAAATTCACGAGCCAATTACGACATTCCTGACCAATTTTTAAAGGGTCATTAGTTCCCATCTCTTTTAAGGGGTCAAAATCATAGTCTTTATAAGAAGCCAAAGTTTTTTCTCCCATCCCTCTTATCCAACCCTCATCGTGGGGATAATGCTCATCAATTTGTTCTGGTCTAGCCCAAACCATTTCCATACCGACGACTTTAAGACCGCGCATTTCTATACGATGAATAATTTCTCCTATTAAAGCGCGTTTCACACCATCGGGTTTTATGAGAACTAAA
Organism: Minisyncoccota bacterium; assembly: GCA_036170905.1. Lineage (GTDB taxonomy): Bacteria > Patescibacteriota > Minisyncoccia > UBA6257 > JAVHQB01 > JAVHQB01. The sequence goes on from JAVHQB010000003.1 coordinate 509, forward strand.
GTTCTCTCTCTTTTTTGATTTTCAGTAAAAGTTTCCATAATTAGTTCTTCAAACTATAGCCCTTAATTTTTCTAAATTATCACCCTTAATTTCTCTAAATTATAGTTAAATCTGTTTTTTAAGGATATTGATTTCTATACCCAATTCTTTAATTTGTTTTTGGTCTACATTGGCAGGAGAATCCATAAGGGGATCAAAGCCTTCGCCATTTTTAGGAAAAGCTATAGTTTCTCTGATATTGGGCTCATTTTGGAAAATAGCCATAAGCCTATCAACACCGAGAGCAATCCCACCGTGAGGAGGAACGCCATATTTGAAAGATTCCAAAAGATGACCAAAATTTGCCTCTATGGAGGCCTGATTATTTCCTATAATTTCAAAAATCTTTTCTAAGAGCTCAGGCTGATAGGTTCGGAGCGACCCACCGCCTGTTTCAAAACCATTGAGAACTAAATCGTATTGATCGGCAACAACATTTCCAGGATTCTCTATAATACGAGCAATAAGTTGAGATACTGTTTCTCCTTTCAAAAATTTTGGTCTAGTAAAGGCGTGATGGACTGCATTCCAATGTCCCTGTCCTGAGCCTGCCGAAGAATCCTGTCCTGAGCCTGCCGAAGGATTTTCGCTTTCTTGCCATTCAAACATAGGAAAGTTAACCACAAAGGCAAAGGCTAATTGATTTTTATCATCTTTGTTTTGACGGATATCTGGTTTATCACAATGATACTTTTCCATTGCTTCTTTATACTCAATCCTAGGAAAAGGAACTTGGAGAATATGTTTTTCCGGCAGATACTTTTGAACATACTCTACGAGCATTTTTTCAATCAAATCAAGAATTTGGTCACTATCCCAAAAGCTAGTTTCAATATCCAATTGAGTGAATTCTGGCTGTCTGTCACCCCTAGCTTCCTCGTCTCTAAAACAGCGAGCAAATTGAAAATATCTTTCAATTTGGGCAACCATCAAAAGCTGCTTATATTGTTGAGGCGACTGGGGCAAGGCATAAAAATTACCAGGAGAAATACGGGCCGGAACCAAGTAATCACGAGCGCCCCCTGGAGTAGAACGGGTGAGATTGGGTGTTTCTATCTCTATAAAATCTTTTTGACTCAGGTAGTTACGAACGAAAAGCATAAACTCGTGGCGAACCTGAAGATTTTTTTGTAAGCGCTCTCTTCTTAAATCTAAATAACGATATTTAAGTCTTAAATTTTCGTTTATATCATAACCAGCACTTTCTACTTCTATAGGCAAAACTTCTGCTTTAGAATAAACGGTTATTTTTTGAGCACTGATTTCTATATCCCCTGTTACTAGTTTAGCGTTTCTATTCTTTTCAGGACGCATATGAACAACACCTTCTAAATTAATTACCCAAGCGGGACGCAATTCGTTAGCTATTTTATAGGCGTCACCATCAGTCTTTGAAAAAACAACCTGAACGAGACCGCTTTTATCTTTTAGGTCTATAAAAATAATATTGCCATGGTCACGGCGTGTCGCTACCCAACCCGAAAGAGAGACTGGTTCCCCTTCTTGATGGTTTATATCTTTAATCCAAATTCTTTCCATATCAAATATTTTAAGTGATTTTAATATAACACAAAGGACTAAGTTTATAAAGTTATACTCAATAAACTAAATCAAAAACGCCGCTTGGTTTGAAAATAAACCCTATATTTCCTTGCCAATCGGTTCTTAGGGTAAGGATGTCGAAATCGTTAAGGCGATTTAAAGTTTCGAGGGTAGGGTGCCCATAAGTATTTTCTCCCACCTCAATGATGCCATAAGTTGGGTTTAAAGCCTTCAGCCAATTATAGCTACTTGAACCCTTGGAACCATGGTGAGCAATTTTTAAAATATCGGCTTTTAAGGTTGGATAGATAGCTAAAATTTTGCCTTCCTCTTTTTCGCTAATATCACTTGTAAAAAGAAAGTTTTTATCCATATTCGTATATAAAATCACTAGTGCTTGCGAATTCAGATCTGTGGAAGAGCCAATTTCATTAGTGAGTGGCCAAAGCACCTTCAGGAAGTTTTCGGGAGAAAGTTTGATGTTGCTGCCAGCTTTGGCTAAATAAAGTTTTGTTTTCTGCTGTAATAGCGCCTCCAAAAGATTTTTATAGGTGGGACTGGGATTAGTGACTTCAGGCATTATGGCGCTTGTCACAGAATAAGCCTCTAAGACATAACGTAAACCCTCGTAATGATCAGTGTTGGAATGGGTAATAATTGCTAAATCTACCAATTCCCCTGGCTGTAAAACCTCTCCGAGGGCTTTAAGGATTTGTCTGTCTGGACCGGCGTCAATCAAAATATTTTTACCTCGATACTGAATCAACTCTGCATCTCCTTCTCCTACTGATAAAAAATAAACTTGATTTTGTTTCTTAGAATAGCTGGGCCAAAGATAACCAAAGGCAAAAATATTGACAATGCACAGGCCGATAATTGCCCTTGAGACAGTTTTGAATTGTAGGGAGTTTAAGGTAAGCATTATTTAAATTATAGTCCTTAATTTCTCTATATTATAGGCCTTAATTTTTCTAAATTATAGGCCTTAATTTCTCTAAATTATCACTCTTAATTTCTCTATATTATAGCCCGAGTTGCTTTGAGTTTAAAGTGAATCAGCGCTCCTAATAGAAAATAATATAGAATAATCCAGGTTGGAGCCGGTGTTGGTACCCTCTGAGATAGAAAGTTTAGGGAAGCAATAAATTTTAAAATAGAAATTTGAAAGGCAATAATACTCTCTATAGCTAAACCTAGAAGATTGGCCACACTTCCAAAAATGGGGGAAACAAATAAGAGAGCAATAACAAAAAAGGTCGTCAGAGGAACTAGTGGCAATATGGGTAAATTGGCTAAAAGAGGTTTAAAAGAAAGTTCTCCTCCGTTCCAAACCAAAAGTGGGCTGACGAAAAGAAGTACAAATAGACTATCCCAGAAGGTTTCTTGAAGATTGCTTTTTATTGTTCGTATAAAACTAGGATCTGGGACTAACTTTCGAGGTTTTAAAATCTGTCTAAACAGTAGCCCCCAACAGGCAAGAAAAGAAAGCTGAAAGCCTAAATCATAGATCAAAATTAAAGGATTACTTAATACCATAATAAAGGCTGTCAACAATAAAATATTTAAAAAATTTCCCATTCTCTCCAGGCGCTCGGCCCCTAGTATCAGGCTTAACATAATACCTGCCCTAATAGCTGAAGCAGGATTACCAGCCAGAAGTACAAAGAGAACATTAACTAAGAGGGCTGAGAAGTAAGCTAGTCGAGGAGAAAAATGTAGGGCTGTAAATAAACGCTTCACCATAAGAAAAAGAATCGCTATATTAAAACCAGAAACGGCTACTATGTGAGTCATTGAGGTACGTTCCAAAACATCCTTAACCTCCGGATCAGTCACCTTATCATCGCCTAAAATATATCCTTGGGCCAAGCTTAGAAACGGTTCTCTAATATGACGAGCCAAACAGGCATGAATAGTTTGTCTTACCCTCATTAAACTATTGGCAAGTGACTTTGGCTTAAAAATTTCTTGGCTTAGGGTTATAGGATTAGAAAGATAACCAGAACAATTAAGATTCACTCTCTCCCCCGTTAAAAAATTTCCCTTAATTTCTAAAATGCTGCCTAAGGGCGTATTTTCAAAATCGTTAGCATAAAAACAAATTTTTGTTATAGAATATGGCCAGGGGGTATTATCAATTCTGTTGGGAGAAAGGGTGATGTATTGACCTTTTCTAGAGTCTTCTTTGTCGATCATTTTTCCGCTAATTGTTACTAGCCGGCTACTAAAAGTTTTGAGAATATCGTTTTGTTTTCTTAAAATATTGAAGGCGTGGCCACCAAGAAAACTACCACAGAAAAATCCTATCAAACTTAGACCCACAATCCATTTTTGATACTTCATTTGTTTGGGGCTATAAAGAAGCGCAACAAGGCCAAAACAAAATAAACACAATAAAAAACCCAGCTTTAAGGCTAGGAAAGAGTTCACAGCTATGCCCAAAATAAAAGTTATTAAAACCGTTCTTACAAAATAAATTCTCTCAGTAAAGGTAAAGTTAATCTCTAATGGCCACATAGGCGAAGTAATCGATTAGCTTATCTTTCAGAGAGGTAAGCTCGGAAGAGTCCAAAACGTGACCGAAGTAACGCATATCTTTGAGACACTTACCATTATCGTGAAAAGTTTGTAAATAATAATTATCTGCCCCTTGAATCAAGTCAGCAATATTTAAAATATCGCTTTCTGTTATACCCGGTGCCATGGTGGTTCTAAATTCATATTCCACACCACTTTGTTTTATTAAATCTATAGATTCTTTGAGACAGGCCAGATCGGTTGCAACTCCCGTCACCGCCTCGTACTTGGCTGGTAAAGTTTTGATATCCATAGCAATATAATCGAGAAGGTGGTTATTTACCATGAATCTTAACATTTCTGGATTCGTTCCATTAGTGTCTATCTTTATCAAAAATCCCAAGTCTTTAACGACCTTGGCAAAGGCTGGTAGATCCCCCTGAAGAGTAGGCTCCCCTCCGGTAATACAAAGCCCCTGGAGTAAACCTATTCGAGTTTTAAGGAATTCTAAGACGAAGGTCTCTGTAATGACAGGCTGATTTTTTATTTTCTCTGGTAAAACTAATTCAGGGTTATGACAATAATAACACCTGAAATTGCAGCCAATTGCAAAAACAGTAGCTGCAATTTTACCCGGGTAATCTATAAGTGTTAATTCCTGAAGTCCTCCAAAATTCATATTAATCTACGTTTTTGTCGAAGGTCACTCTTTCTTTAAACTCTTCCTGCTTACCTTCGTTCCACTGGCTCACGGGACGGAGGTAACCTACTATACGTGAATAGACTTCACATTTTTGCTCAACTACACATTTAGGACAATATTCGTGTTTGCCACTGAGATAACCGTGAGTAGGACAAATACTAAAGGTAGGCGTCAAGGTTACGTAGGGCAAGTGATAATTATAAACTACTGTTTTTATCAGATTTTTGACAGCATTATAATTAGTAATTGATTCACCCAAAAACATATGAAAAACAGTACCACCGGTATATTTAGTCTGCAAATTATCTTGAAGCTTAATGGCCTTAAAAACATCATTAGTAAAACCTACGGGCAATTGGGTAGAATTAGTGTAGTATGGACTATTGGTTCCAGCTGTAATAATGTCGGAATATTTATTCTTATCGTCCTTGGCTAAGCGATAAGAAGTAGCTTCCGCTGGAGTAGCTTCCAGGTTATACATATTACCGGTTTCCTCTTGATATTTAGCTATTCTTTCGCGCATATGATCCAAAATCTCCAGAGCAAATTTCTGGCCTTCTTTGGCAGTGATATCTACACCTAAAAAGTTAAGGAGCGCTTCATTCATACCGATTAACCCGATGGTGGCAAAATAATTTCCCCAATAAGAGCCTCTTATTTTGTATACTCCTTCTAAATAATATTTAGAATAAGGGTAAAGATTTTTCTGAGTCCAACTCTCTAAAACTTTTCTCTTGATTTCTAGGCTGTTTTTGGCTAAATCCATCAAATTATCTAACCGTTCAAAGAATTCTTTGCGACTCTTAGAAAGATAACCAATTCTCGGTAAATTTAAGGTAACTACCCCTATGGAACCGGTTAAGGGATTGGCTCCAAAGAGTCCTCCTCCCCTTTTATACAGTTCTCGGTTATCTAAACGGAGGCGACAGCACATAGAGCGCGCATCGTCTGG
>JAVHQB010000004.1:0-1288 GCA_036170905.1 Minisyncoccota bacterium
AAATTTCTTGCAGATCAGTAACTGAAATATTAAGAAAGTTTTTCCCGAATTTTTGAACAATTTGTTGGGATAGTTTTTGAACATTTTTCCCTTTAATACCGCTACCAAGTAAAATAGCCAAAAGATCACTTTTAGAAAGTGCGTCCGAGCCCTTTTTTAAAAAGCGCTCTCTCGGCCTATCAATTTTTGGAATGTCTTTAATCTTTGTCATAATTACTTTTTATAAATTTCCTCCAAAGTTGCTCCGCTTTCCGATTTCCATTTTTTCCATCCACTAGTCGAGTTACCTAAAATAATATCGGATGCTGCGCTTGGGCTATTAAAAACATAATCTTTTGTAAATACATATAAACTGTCATTCTGTTTTATTATGTAATTATGTGATATCAATTTTTGTATAACCCTCTGATTACGCTCGATCACTGCACTTGAAATACTTGTTGTTGCTGTAGAATCTTTATAGACAACAAAACCCTCATTTGTCATTCGACCTGTAGCTAAAGCTTCTTTACCTTTGCAAATAAAAAGTGGGTCGGATGTATTTTTTTGTTCCTTAGATATCACTTCTTGTAAAATCGGGTATCCAAGAGCTGAAAGAAGTAATTTTAAATTTTCTAAAAATTCTTCCATTTCTGCAATATCTGCTTCCGGCAAAGGAGATAACGATGACTCTTTGCCATTATCTAAATCAAATCTTTTAGCTGTCTTTGCTAAATCTAAACATCTACTTTCTAAATATTTAACATGTGCTTTTGTTAAATTATTATCTTTACTAACAAACGCTATTGCTGTTTGCCAAAAATCCTTCGAGCTATCATGAGTGGATAATCTGTTCCATAAGTTTTCAGCTTCCCCGATATAAGCTGTTTGTAGAAGTGCTTCCTCATTCTCTTTTCCGATCAAAAAATAAACCGCTGGTTTATTACATTCCGCGCGTTGTTTTATCTCTTTCAGTTTATTTCTTGGAATAACAATTGCTTGCCCAACCCAATTACTTAATTCAGCTGTTTTTAAGCCATTTGGTTCTCCGTCAATTAAAAATATTTTAATAGTTTTTGCCATAATTTTATTTCAAAAGCTCATCACTCGAAACACCAAGTGCTTTGGCAATATTGGTAATGGTTGAAAGTGTCGGATTCGTCTTTCCATTTTCAATATTGCTTATAAAACTTCGGCTAACGCCGAGATTTCGAACAATATCGCCTTGTGTAATGCCTTTTTCCGTTCGGATACGCTTTAGGTTTTTGCCTAACTTTGCAGATTCACTTTTCATATCCACAGTATAGCA
>JAVHQB010000005.1:0-1271 GCA_036170905.1 Minisyncoccota bacterium
GCTAGCTTTTATCAGGGATTTATGTATATGTTTTATAAGGCTTGGCATATTTTCTAAGCCTAAAATTTGATTTTATTGATTTTCACCTATTTTATATTATAATATATTTGTGTAAGTTATTCTGTCATACTTTACAAGTAAAATTATAAAAGATCAGTGTCTTAATGTCAAGGAGAATCCGCTTGACAAAATAGTCGGTTATGGTAACGTATTACCATAAACATGGTGAAATGATGATATCCTTACGCTCAAAAGTGGCAATAAAATTACTGGATTATTATTTCCTTAATCCGGATGCTCAAGCATACATTAATGAACTGGCGCGGATATTGGAGCTTGATCCTAAAAATACCGAAACTAAACTTAAGGAATTTGAAAAAGAAGGATTTTTTAAAAGTGAATTCCGCGGCAAGCAAAGATATTTCTTTCTTGCAAAGGATAACCCCGTTTTGGAACATTACCGCCAGATTTTCCTTAAGACATATGGCATAGAAAAGAGGCTTAAAGATATGCTGCGGGGCATCAAGGGGCTTAAGGAGGCATATATATTCGGCTCATACGCAAATAATTCGATGGATTCCTCAAGCGATATTGATATCCTGGCTATTGGCTCGCACTCGGTTTTGGAATTGCAGAGAGTTATCGTTAAATTGCAGAAGGATGTCGGCAGAGAATTCAATGTAACGAATTTGAGTCCAAGAGAATTCGAGGCAAAGAAAAAGACTAAAAACCCTTTTATAAACGGCATCTGTAAAACCAAAACTATAAGGCTTGTATGATTAATTTTGAAAGTCAATACTTTCAAAAACTGGCATTTAAAGAGGAGCAAATTGAGCAATTCGTAAAGTCCGCTCTTCATGATCTTAAGATAGCTGAAGAATCGGATATTCCGGACGTTGTTTTTAAATTTAGTTACGATGCCTTTATCAAACTAGGCATTGTGTTGATCACCAAAAAGGGGTATAAAGTTAGAAGTACAACCGGCCATCATGTCAAGATACTGGAGAAACTAAGCCAGATACTTAAAGAAGAAGATATCCTTGTACTTGGCAATAAGATGAGACAGGAGCGCAATGTTAATCTTTATGACGGCGGATTTTTTGTAGGAGAGAAAGACAGCCGTGAATATTTGGATTTTGTAAAGGGCGTTTTTAAAAAAGCAGATATAAAATAAAGAGAGTCTTAGCATAACCTTAAGGTAAATAATGCATTATATAAGCAAGCAAGCAAGCAAGCAAGCAAGCAAGCAAGCAAGCAAGCAAGCAAGCAAG
>JAVHQB010000006.1:0-5867 GCA_036170905.1 Minisyncoccota bacterium
GACCAATTTCTCTTCTACCAGGACCTCTCATAGGACCAGTTTCGCCAGAACAATACGGAGGAAAATTATAATGATGAATAAATTTCTTAGTGCCAGTAATTTCCATTCCTTGAATCGTAAGTTCATCTCCAGGTGCGCCTAGTGTAATGACAGATAAAACATGGGTTTCACCACGCATAAATAAAGCAGAACCATGCGCACGAGGAAGAATATCTAAAGAAACTTCAATTGGTCTGATTTCTGTTAATTTTCTGCCATCGGGACGTTTTTCTTCTTCAATCGCTTTTTTGTGAACCAAATTATTAATTTCTTCTTCTATATATATATCTACCAATTTCAAATCATCACTATTCCATTTTTCTTCTTCTCTGAGATGAGTATATAAGCCGTCCTCGAGTGTTTTCAATTGCTCATTATTCAAACGTCGATTGCCGTCGTAATTAAAAACAGCTGGTTCTAATTTACTATTCAAAAAATTCTTAATTACTGCAACTTTCTCTATGGGCAATTCAGCCAGAGATAGGGTTAATTTTGGTTTAACTTCTTTTTTAATCAAGTTCTCCTGAAAATCAATTAATTTATTGATTTCTCTTTGAGCCATTTCCATAGCTTTGCCAATAATTTCTTCACTACATTCTTTAGCTCCGCCCTCAAGCATATTAACCTTGTTGCGATTACCTGAAACCACCATATCTAAAATCAGGTTTTCTCTTTGCGAAAAAGTAGGGTTGACAATAAATTCGCCTGTTAAAGTATAACCAATTCTTATTGCAGCCACTGGACCACCCCAGGGAATATTAGAGATAGAAAGAGCAGCAGAAGCGCCCAAGATTCCTAAAATATCAGGATCATTGTTTTCGTCCAGAGACAAGCAGGTAACTATTATTTGCACTTCGCGACGCAAATGGCTATTAAATAAAGGACGCAAAGTTCTATCAATTAAACGACCCACTAAAATAGCATTTTCAGAAGCGCGACCTTCACGTCTGACAAAACGAGAGCCATAAATTTTTCCCGCGGCATAAAATTTTTCCTCATAGTCTACGCTTAAAGGGAAATAATCTATCTCAAAACGATCATTCTGTCCGGCAGTGGCGGTAACCAAAACAGTAGTCTCACCCATTTTAGCTAAAACAGAACCGCTCGCTTGTTGGGCGAGGTTATTAATTTCTATATTTATCGGCTTATCACCGGAGGTAGTTGTATAATTTCTTTTTTCCATAAAACTTTTATTCAATTTTGTTTTTAATTCTTCTTCTCGTCTTTTCTAAAACGAAACGACGGACGCATTTTATTGGAAAACATTAAAAATTTTCCAGGAGTTTTATCCAAATCAATAAATTCGTCCGCTAATTCTTTAAACTTGGAAGAGGTAGTTCGACCAAAGTTGGCTACTACTATATTTCTTCCTTGCTGTCTTAGATATTCAATGAGGGGGATAAAATCTCCATCCCCGGTAGCTAAGACAATCACATCCATGAGATTGCTGTAGCGGATAGCATCTACCGCTAGTCCTACATCCCAGTCAGCCTTTTTAGTGCCATCGGGATAAACTTGCAAGTCTTTCATTCGCATTTCAATGCCCGCATTAGTTAAGGCATCAAAAAACAGACTCTCGCCAGGCTCATCAGACTTAACCACATAAGCAATTGCCCTGACTAATTGTCTGTCTTTTACAATTTCTTTTAAAAGGTTAGCAAAATTAATACGAGCTTTGTAAAGATTTTTGGCGGAATGATACAAATTCTGGGCGTCAATCAGCACCAAAACTCTTTGATATTTATTAGATATAAGCATTAACTTATTTTAAGGTAACTCGTATTTTTATGAATCGTTAAACAAAACTAAGCATTTAAGCCCAATTTTTTGACCAAAGCGGCGTATTTTTTAGAATCAGTTTTTTTGAGATAATTCATTAATCTCTTTCTTTTAGAAACCATACCCAAAAGACCTCGACGAGAATGTACGTCCTGACGATGAGTTTTTAAATGTTTAGTGAGTTCTTCAATGGACTCTGTCAAAAGGGCTATTTGGACATTGGCGGAACCGGTATCTGTTTTATGAACTTTGAATTCATCGATAACCTTGACTTTCTTTTGAGGTTTTAACATATCTCTTTTTCTTTTGGTTTACTTTATACACTAAAATTTTGACGTCGTTAGAATAACATATTTTTCCCCTTTTAGCAACACGTCTCCATAAAATCTTGCTTTAACGTCGCAAAATGTTAGAATAAACAGAATTTTAAAGGCTAAATTTTAAATTTTAAGTGAATGCTTAAATTTTAAAAATCTAAATGATAATTCAAAAATATAGACTAAAGCAAATTATATGTCTTTATTTCTACGTTTTATCATTTAATAATTTAGATTTCATTTAAAATTAAAAATTTGAAATTTGTATGTCTTCATTATTGTCGTATATCACCGACTATCTTGATTATTTGGAGATAGAAAAAAATAGAAGCCGAAAAACTCGGGAAAACTACGAGCGCTATTTAAAACGCTTCACCAATTGGCTTTCCGCTGCTACTAACAAAAAAACAGAACAGTTAATACCTCAAGATATTACCGCTGACCTGATTAGACAATATCGGTTATGGCTAAATAGGGTAGTAATAGAAGGAAGTGAAGAGAACCTCAAAAAGAATACCCAGACCTACTATATAATAGCCTTGCGCAATTTGCTCAAATATTTGTCCAAAAGAGATGTATCTGTAGTAGCTGCCGATAAAGTGGAACTCCCCAAAATGCCCATGAGAGAAATTAATCTTATAAGCTCGGAAGAACTAGAGAGACTTCTTGACCAGCCCGATACATCAACCACTAAGGGTTTGCGTGACAAAGCCATTTTAGAAACCTTATTTTCTACAGGACTCCGTGTTTCTGAATTAGCCGGACTCAAAAAAGAATCCATTAATTTGAAAACAGGCGAGTTTTCTGTCAAAGGCAAGGGCTCTAAAATCAGAGTAGTCTTTTTGTCTGAGAGAGCTAAAATGGCCTTGGCCAATTATTTGGAAAAACGCCAGGATCTGGAAGAATATCTTTTTGTCTCTACCAGTTTTAACCAAAGCAAAACCAGCGTTAAGGCGCTTACGACTCGCTCCATAGAAAGACTAGTTAAGTATTATGCCGTTAGTGCTGGTATTACTAAGGAGGTTGTGCCCCATACTTTACGCCATGCCTTTGCTACCGATTTGCTCCAAAATGGCGCTGACCTGCGCTCAGTCCAAATGATGTTGGGTCATTCTTCCATTACTACTACCCAGATTTACACTCATTTAACCGACAAAGAATTAAAGGAAACTTATAAAGCCTTCCACGGTAGGCGAATGAAAGAAAAATAAAAAAGAACCTAACAGTTCTTTTTTGTTTATGTCCGCCCGGGGGGATTCGAACCCTCAACCAACTGCTTAAGAGGCAGCTGCTCTACCATTGAGCTACGGGCGGAAAATAATACTTGTTCAATCTATAACATTTAAAACTAAAAATCAATAATCCTTTGGAGTTTTTCTTTAGTTTGAAAATTGAAAATTGAAAATTTGTAAATTAGTGTTCATCTGTGTGCCCCCAGAAGGAATTGAACCCTCACCACTGGTTTCGAAGACCAGTACTCTATCCGTTAAGCTATGGGGGCGAGTGCCAAGCAAATTTACAAATTTTCAATTTTCAATTTACAAATCAAATCCAAATATCAAAAACGCAGCCATAATCCTTTAAATCCTTCATTTAATATGCTTTTTTAGATTTCAATTAAAATTTAAAATTTAGCTTTTAAAATTTGTAGCCGTGGTTCTCACGGTTACCCCCATCTTATAATAGTACCCGTGTTTTGGCAATTGCGCCTTGCCAAATAGAATTAAACCACTTATAATTATGAAAATAAACTTTTAAAATATGTTTGAAAGAATATGGATGAAGCCTGAAGACGAAACAAAAAAACCTCCCACTTTTGCAAATGAGGGAGAAGTTCAAATCAAAGAAGATGGACCCAGACAAGGAAGTAAGGTTGTAGAAGCGGAAGAGATAGTTCAAGCTGAAACTATAGAGGAACAAACAGATGCCGGATTTAAGCAGATGATTTGGCTTTCAAAATTCGAAATTCCACTGTTAGAAGCACAAAAAAGGGGAGCAACAGAAAGAGATTGGCAAAAAATAGAACGTGAATTAATTGATGCACGCCAAAAACTTAAAAACCTTCAGGACCAATACCATGTTCGAGATATAGTAGAAGAATAAACTTAGAATCTTCTTCATTTAGAGCAAAAGGATCCAATTGGGTCCTTTTTTGTTTTGGGTCAGTTTGCTATTGACATAAATAGGTACACTATGCTATACTCCACATTGTACCTCCAGAATTGTAAACAAAGGATAACCTTTTAAGCTAACCACAGACAGAGTATATTGCTTTAAAAAGAGGGTTAAAAGGCATAAAAAGTTATCCGCAGTTTAGGTATTGACAAATATTTAGAAAGTAATACAATTATACGTGTCAGTCGGTGTTAGTTCTTCAAATTTAAAAAAGGTCAAACTTCCCTGAGGAGAGAGTGTTTGCCCAAAACGAAGCTTGTAAGGGGTCTAGAGCCTCAAGACGCTAACTTTTGGACAGGATTTACCAGACAGTTACGAAGTCTCTCTTCTCAAGAGGCGGCAATTACGTCCGCCCTAGATATGCTTTTACAAGCATCCATCTCTTGAGGGTAGAGATTTCTTAACTGCTTTTTTGGTTTTAAAGCCAATAGGGTTAAGAAAACTTTTATCACGTAGTACGAAAGTACTTATGTGACCGAAGGGAAGCACCTTAATACAGCACATTTAAATATTTCTTTCTACAAAAGTTTTGGTTGTGTCTATTATTGTTTCTCCAATAATCTTTGTGTTACCTATAAGAGCGTGTTTTAAAAACATTCTTTTGTAGGTAACACAAAAAATATTAAACTCCTTTCTGTTCTGCATGTAAACTAATATGGCAGAAAATAAACAGAAGAGAGTTAACAAGGAGGGAACATGATATGGATATTTGCGGTAGTGATGAGCGTTATCGGGATGTTTCTTGGCATTACATATACCAAGGATATTCCCCTCAAATTGCCAAGATCGGCTAGGATTGCAATACAAATTCTGGCCGCCATAGTCTTGTTTTCCATATGCCTCTTCGCGACGCCGGCAAATACATTGTCATCAAGCCAGCGTTATGGTATTTTTGGGGTCTCAGCATTATTCTGCGGAATCATCTTCGGATTTGTATGGTAACGGTGGTGCAGAAAACAAATCTTGTAGAAAGGAACAAGAAAAGGGAGGGGCCAATAAAAGCCCCTCCACAATTCTCAGTTTTTAGACTAAAATAGAATTAATAATTTAACCAGCATACAGCTGGCGGATTACCATTCACTTTATTCCCTGACAGCATGATTTTCTCCTTCCTCTGGAAGGAATAAATCTCTCTCCTCAAGATTGCTGCCACTTATGAATATAGAAATGATAACCCGTTAGCTGTATGTTGATTAGAAAAATCTTTATAAGATAGGAAGAAAAAAGTTTAGAAGAGAAAGCCGAACTTTGACCGCCCTAAGGAATATTTGTAGCGGTTTTTTTGTTGGCTCAACATATGGTATATTGTTTAGAGATTATGGAAGACACTAAAAGCCAATTAAATATAGAAATTCCTAAGGTAGTCCGTGAAGCCCTACTTCTTTTAAGGACTCAAAAATATGAAGCCTACCTAGTAGGGGGTTGTGTTAGAGACTTACTTTTAGACCGTCCCATTCACGATTGGGATATAACTACCAATGCCAAACCTGAGGAAATCCAAAAACTCTTTCCTAAAAGCGTTTACGAAAATCAATTCTTTACTGTCAACGTTATTAC
>JAVHQB010000007.1:0-5709 GCA_036170905.1 Minisyncoccota bacterium
GAACTCTAAAAGCTGCATAATAAATATCTAAAGAACGAGTCAGACCTAAATTACTAGCCAGGAGAGCATCTCTGAGTACCCCTAAAAGACTACTCACGAGAGCAGCTAAAGCAATTAAAACAGCCGCATTGGTAAGACCAGTTTGATTATTTTTGAGAATATGACGGTTGAATTTAATCATGAGCAAATTGAATTAAGATTTTCTGATTAAAGGAGGCGCTTTTATCAAGATAAGAAATTAGATTGGGTGAGGAATTAATCAATGAACTATTTTTAATTTGAAGTGTAGCTGACTGGGAAATTTGTGGCATAATTACAAATTCTTTAGTATCTAGTGGTAAATCTATAACAAATTTTAAAGTTTTAGTTTGACCCGATTTAATTTTTAGCCAACCAGCAACCACCTTCAAATCTCCTTCAGTAAGCACACAGTACTTAGTTTTGTCTAAGCAAACTTTTTGTTTTTCCCAACTATCAATAAGAGAGTCAGTGGAAAATTTTTTTATAGTATAGTTAATGGGATCTTCGGGAATAAAATATTTATCAAAGCCAGTTACATTTTGTATGGTAGCCGAAGATGGAATATAAAATCTAACATAGTCATTAAAACTAGTAGAATTGGCATTAGTCAAACCAATGGTCCACGCAAGTTCATGACTGTCCGAGTTAAGTGAAACATCTAGCTTAGAACTTGTTTTGAGATTTTGAGAAGTTAAATTAGAAAGGGGGGTGTTGAGATCGCTACTTGTGAACCAAAAAGGAGCATCCTCTAAACTATCGTTAAAAGTTTCCGCTAAAGAGGCTTGCCTCCAGGGGAAAAAATAATACTTTTGAGAGGATTCAAGAGAAAGATTTCTACTATAAGAATTCAAGATAGAAAGCCACTCTTTCCCGTTTATGCTGGTCAAATGCGGTAGAAGATTGTCATTAACAAAAGCTAAATAATCATCAGCCAGGGGTCCCGATGTTAAGCGATAATCTTTTAAATTGTCTTCTAAATAACTTCTTAGACTAGAAACTGTCTGGGAATTGATGGTGAGATTTCCCAAGACACCATCTAAGAGCTTTAAATCTTGGGTGTTAAATAGGACTATAGCATCTGGCTGAAAAAGTGATCCAGCGGTGCTTTTTTGCCATAGAGAAATTATGCTTTGGGCAAATAGGTCAATATCTCCAAACCAGTTGCTCTGCCTTAATGTCCAATTGGTAGTAATAGATTGAAGTTCTTTGGGAGGAATAAGTTTACTGCTGATTTGATTGTCCAGGCTACTGGCGTTATAAGCTCGCCAATAACTTATTTGCCATTGGGAAATAGTGGCAGCGATAACGCCCCCGATAACACCACCCAAGGGCCGACTTTGGTTAGAATCATTGAGAATAAGAAGGTAATTGATGGGTTGTTTCCCCCCAAACAATTGATTGATTCTGTCTAAACGGTCACTAAGGGTGAACCAAGTCTGGGAAGTATCTTTTTGGCCTAAAGCATTTGTTTCTCCAGCTATCGTATTAATTTCCTTTATAAGATTTGGATAAATTTCACCCCAAGATGAAAGAGTTTGGTTAGGCAACTTAAAAACAGGAGTATTTTGCAAAAGTTGCAGAGTTTGGCTTAGATTCTTAAGGCTATAGAATAACCGAGCATTTTTATAATGATAACCTAAGGGTGTTTTTTCAATAATAAAGTTTATTCCTCTATTAATAAACTGAGGAAAAAACAAATTGTCTTTTAGAGAACTTATCTGTTCAGTAGCTTTTTGCCAATCAAAATTAGATAAATTCTCTGCTAGACCAGGCAGGAGTTGAATTAAGTTGGGACTTTGCCTCTCCAAGCGATTGACTTTAAAGAGAAACATTCCTCCACAAGCGACTATAAGCAAAATAAGTGTCCACAACAAAACAGCCTCTAAAGAAAAATAATTATGATGCTTTCTTTTAAAAGAAGGATTAACTTTTGGTCTGAGGTCTATAATATGAGAGCTTGAGACAGACATAAAAATGAAAAATCTTAATTAGTTTAGCAGTAGTCATGCATAAAGACAAATGCATCCTTCGGCTACACTCGGGACAAGTCCTTTATCAACATCGAAATAAATTATAAATAAAAATCAAAACATCCGCCTTTTGGGCGGATATTCTGATACCGATATTATAAGCCGAATTCTGTATTAGGCAAACATCTATCTAGCCCTTTGATTGCTCTCAGGGTCAAGCGAGCTACTTGTCTCGCAGCGAGGCAAAGCCTCACTACGGTTGCTCTTGCATTAGGACTAGGGCCTTACGTTCCTAGCGGTCACTAAGTGACCTGGGGTTTGCCACTGTGTAGAATCGCTCCCACATAGGGAACCGTTCAACGGTTCGCTTTTCACCTTTCTCCTTGTTCTTACGAACAAGGATAGTATAGTCTCTGTGGCACTTTCCCTATGCTATCACTTACCTCCATAAATGCTAGCACGGTTGCCGTTAGCAACCACCTTTTTTGAAATGTTCGGACTTTCCTCCAAGGCTTACGCCTCGGCGTTTGCCAGTACCGGTAGAGTATTAAAACATTAATTATACTTTTAGACAAGTATGCAAGCGGAGGTTGCGGTTATAACTCAGAATTGCTTCCTGAACAGCATGGGCAATTTTATCGTTTAGGTAGGCTATAGCAACTGTCTTCTCTGTTAAGTTTGGCTCAGTGTCGCTTAAACCTGTAAAAGTTATGAAGACGGTATTAATTCCCAAGAGATGTCCACCCAAAGTTTTAGTAATAGTAACTTCTTTAATTTTATTAAAAGGTATTCCTATCTGGGTTTGAAATATTAGACCATAAAAATAGTTCAGACCACTACTAAATATCTCCACCCCATAATGGAGGTATTGTAAATAAGTAGCAAGAATGGTTAGATCGACAACTACCCAAAACGGCCACCAAGGTATAGGAATAATCTTTAAAAGAATGGGTGGTAAAAAATTGGTACCATAATGATTAATAACGAAAATAATTAGCACTAGAATAATTAAAAGAGGAATTTTCTCTAATAACATTGCCAGAAAAGCTCTCCTACCTACCGGCTGATATTTGGTAGTTGCCATATTTTGTTTTAATTAACTTAATTAAAAAAGTTTTTGTTTGTCAGCGTCAAGCGCCTGATTAACCATAAAATCGGCTTCTTTATTTTTCTCGCGTGGAATAATTTCAATAGTTAAACGAGGAATATCAATTTTTAGATTCCAGGCTTCTAAAAACATTTTTTGCAATTCTGGCTCCTTAATTTTGTACTCGCCTTGAAGTTGCCGACCGATAAGTTCAGAATCGGTAAACAATTTTACTTCTGAGGTTTTAAGCTTGCTTTCGCCCAAGAGTTGTTTCAATTTTTTAAAAGCGAAGATAACCGCGCGATATTCGGCAATATTACTAGTGGCTTTACCAATAACTTCTCCGTATTCTTTTTTGTTATTCCCTCTTTCAATAATTACTCCTATAGCGGCCAGACCAGGGTTACCTCGCGCTCCGCCATCGGTATGAATTATAACAGTTTCCATAGGTTAAATAGCCATTAATTTTTTAAAGACTTCGAACGTTGTTTTGGCGTCAGAAAGAGCGTTATGCTGATGTTCATTCTTTATGCCAAAGTAATTAGCTAACTCTCTGAGGGAATAACTTTTGACAGTCAGAATATTAGACAATTTAGCGAAAGCTATGGACATAACATCAAGGCGATGGTAACTGAAAGCCGGAGGAATATTTGTCCAACCATTTTCAAAAAATGCTTTTTCGAGACGAGTCCAATCAAAGGTAAAATTTTGTCCTATTAAAACTGTGTTTTTAGCAACTGCTTCTAATTGGCATAAGGCTTCTTTTAAACTCATGGCTTCTTGCCAATCTTTTTCATTATAGCCAACTATTTTCAGGGCTACCTGATCAGCATTCTCTATGTGCTGTGGCTTAATTTCAAAATCAAACTCATGTAAAACCTGGTAATCCGGTTGGCTAACTACTAATCCCCCTATTTCAATTATTTCGTGGTCATAGCGTAAGCCGGTCGTTTCTATATCCAGAAAAGTTAAAGGATTCTCTTTTAAGTAATTAAGTTTTTCTATTTCCATAATAAGATTCTTTTAATCCTGGCAGTTTCTTTCCACTCAAATAAGCTAAGGTGGCGCCTCCAGCAGTAGAAAGGTATTTAAATTTTTTGGTTAGTTTGTACTTTTCGATAAAGTTCCCCGTGTCACCCCCACCAGCAAGAGCAAAACAACTAGAAGAGATAGCCTTTAAAACTGCAGTAGTACCAATGGCCGCTAAAGGAAGGTTTTCACTTTTCCCTAGGGGACCGTTAAAGAAAATTTTCTTAGATCTGGAAACTAACCGACTATAAAGCTTAGCTGTTTGGGGGCCTATGTCTACTACAACATCTTCCTTACCGACATCGCTTAAGGCCACTGGAACAATTTTCCTATTTCTTAAAACTTTCCAATCTATAGGCAAAATAATTTTTCTGCTAGAGAGGAGTTTCTTTCCTTTAGGAGTGAGAACTTCTGTAAGCGAATGCCCCAGAGGAAAATCCATTTGAGCTAACAAAGTATTGGCAAGACCACCGCCCAAAAGGACAGCGTCAGCCTCAGGGATAAGAGCACTCAGCATATCAAGCTTATCGGCAATTTTGGCTCCTCCTAAGATTATGAGGAAGGGTCTCTTTTTCAATTGCAGGAATTTTCCTAGAGTACCTGTTTCCTCTTTTAAGTTTAGCCCACTGTAGCTAGGCAGATACTTAACAATAGCTGAAATCGAAGCAGTTTCACGATGACTTACACTAAAAGCTTCGTTTACAAAAACATCTCCTAATTGAGCAAGTTGTTTAGCAAAATTGGTATCGTTATTATTCTCCTCGGGCCAAAAACGCAGATTATCTAAAAGATAAATATTCCCTGGTTTTAATTCCTTTTTTAGGCTGACGATATTTTTTCTGTAATCAAGGAAAATTATTTTATGCCTGAGTGTTTTTTCAATAGTTGGCAAGAGTAATTTTAGACTTTGATTAGCCAAATATTTCTCTGGCCTCCCCCAGTGGCTTAAAAGAAGTATATAACCAGGCTTATTCTTAACAATATAATCGATAGTTTTTTTTGTTTGCTCTACTCTAAAAGCACTGCCTATTTTTTTATTTTTAGGATTGTAGGAAAGATTATAATCGACACGAACTAAAACCCGCTTATTTTTGAAAGAAGCGGCACTTAAGGGTTTAAGCATAAATTACTCTAGAGAAAAAACAATGGTTTGAAGAGAGGTAATATCTTGGGTTCCCGGATTAATGGAGGCCTCACTTACATTACCACCGCCCGCGGAAGGGCTAGCCATGTCTCGTTTGTTGTAGTTATACATAGGAACATTAGAGCCATCGCTAATACTTAAAACCTGACCAATTCTAATGCCAGTGGCTTTTTCCAAAGCAACCTTTTTCTTCATAACCTCCTTTATAGCAATTATTTGAGCTTGCAACTGATAGCCAGCCAATCCGTCTACGGTAAAGGTAATTTGAGAAATATCATTGGCACCATTGGGAGCCAGACTTCCTACAATTAAATTAATCTTACTAAAATCCCTAATCTTCACAGTTACTTTTTGGGTTAATTGATAACCAGTAATTTTGGGAGGACAGGAGCGATAATCACTGCTACTTAACTTACAATAATCATAATTATATTGAGGTTCTAGATTATAAGTGGTAG
>JAVHQB010000008.1:0-5688 GCA_036170905.1 Minisyncoccota bacterium
AGAGCAACTCCATGGTAAGGAGTAGGTCATCAGTCCAAATCTGATCATCGGCTCCCACTTACTTGATACAAGTAAGTAGACTGCTCAAAACAGTAGGTCGTCCCGCAAAATGCGGGACCTTCAGCTCTAAGTAAAACTATTAATAGAAAAGTAAAAGGTTTATATGAACAAAGAAAATATAGTAAAGTTACAATGTACCAAATGTAAGAATATTAATTATTACACTCATCGT
Organism: Minisyncoccota bacterium; assembly: GCA_036170905.1. Classification (GTDB taxonomy): domain Bacteria; phylum Patescibacteriota; class Minisyncoccia; order UBA6257; family JAVHQB01; genus JAVHQB01. The sequence continues at coordinate 233 of JAVHQB010000008.1, forward strand.
AATAAGAAGAATCCTATGGGAAAGAAATTAGAGCTCAAAAAATATTGCCCCAAGGACAGAATGCACACTCTTCATAAAGAAGCCAAGAAGTAAATCATATTTTTTTTGGTTCCATAATGTCATTCAAGAGAAAAAACTAAATCTAAGAGTAACCAAAGAGCCCCTTTTAAAATTTATACATTGATTTAAAATTTAGACTTTAAAATTTTTCTTAGGGGTATAGTTCAATGGTAGAATAGCGGTCTCCAAAACCGTTGATCCCCGTTCGAGTCGGGGTACCCCTGCACTACAAAACCGATCTAGAGGGTCGGTTTTAAAGTCCAAAGTCCAAAATCCAAAGTCTAATTTAAATACAATTTTACAGACTAGATTTTACATTTTAAATGGAATCTCTGGAATTTGAATTCTGTTTAGACTTTAGAAAATTGGACTTTATTTGAACTTTGAGCCTTGGACTTTGTTTGTCTTTCCAAACAAGGCCCTTTTTGTTAAACTAAACAAGTCTTATTACAATATAGAACGTATTTTTTAATTTAACTTATTAAATTAATACGGGCTTAAAAAATATAGATACTTATTTTTTAATCCAACTTATTAAATTATTGCAGATTTAAAAAATATAGATACTTATTTTTTAATCCAACTTATTAAATTATTGCAGATTTAAAAAATATAGATACTTATTTTTTAATCCAACTTATTAAAGGTCTTATGGACTTTAAAAAATATGGATAATATTTTATTACAGATTAAAGCGCTGCGAGAAGAGGTCCGAAATCTAGCGGACCGTCTTTGAATTAGAAGCCAACAAAGAGAAAGAAGCTTCTCTCATAAAGGAAAGCCTGGAAAGTAATTTTTGGGAGGACCATTTATTAGCTGAAAAAAAATTGGCTACCTTGAGCGCTCTGCAAAAAGAGATTGCTTTATTTTCTGGCTGGGAGCAGTCGCTTAATGACGCGGTGGAGATTTATCGCCTCACCACTGTTAGTAAAGATTTACAAATGTCAGAGGCTTTAAATAAAGACCTACAAGCCATAGAAAGTGAGTTAAACCAGAAAAAGATAGAATTGTATTTTAAGGGCGACTACGACAAAGCCAATGCCATCCTTTCTATCTATGCCGGAGCGGGAGGTAACGATGCGGAAGATTGGGCAAGAATGCTCAAAGAAATGTATCAGAATTACCTGACAAACAAGGGTTTTAAAGTCTCTATTTTAGACGAGCATTTAAATGACTATAAAGGTATTAAACAAGTGTCGCTAGAGATTGAGGGTAATTATGCTTTTGGTATGTTAAAAAAAGAAAAGGGAGTTCATCGCTTGGTGAGAATTTCACCTTTTTCAGCAGCTAAATTGAGACATACCTCTTTTGCCTATGTGGAAGTGTTACCAGTTTTACAGTCCGAGGATTTAGAACTTAACCCGGTTGATTTAGAAATAGACCTTTTTAGAGCTTCTGGACCTGGGGGACAAAATGTTCAGAAAGTGGAAAGTGCGGTCAGGATTACTCACAAACCCACCGGTGTTGTAGTAGTTTCTCAAGGACAGCGCACTCAAGGTAACAATAAAGAAAAAGCTCTAGAATTACTAAGAGCCAAACTTTTTGCCCTGCAAGAGAAGCAACACGCCAAAACCTTAGCTGATTTAAAGGGGAGTAAAACGGAAATAGAGTGGGGACATCAGATACGTTCTTATGTCTTACATCCCTATCAACTAGTGAAAGACCATCGTTATAATTTAGAAGTGAAAAACGCTACTGCTGTTTTAAATGGCGAATTAGATGTTTTTATAGAGAAAGAAGTTACTCAAAATAATTGAAATTGTTAATTTCTGGTTAAAAAGGTATAATAGGAAGTATATAGATGGCTCTCATATATTTTAAAGACATTTCCAAGGCCTACAACAATAATTTGGTTTTAGACGATATTAATTTTAGTGTTGAGGCCGGGGAGTTTGTCTCTTTGGTAGGCAAATCAGGGGTAGGCAAAACTACTCTTTTAAAATTTATTATAGCCGAAGAACAACCTTCTTCCGGGCATGTGATTTTTGATGACCAGGACCTCGGTAAACTTAAAGGTTCACAACTATCGCTAGTGCGTCGGAGAATAGGAACGGTTTTTCAGGATTTTAAGCTTTTTGCCGATAGAACAGTATTTGAAAATGTGGCTTTTCCTTTAGAAGTGCTTAACCAACCAGACGATATTATTAAAGACCATGTGGGTGAAGTTTTAAAGCTGGTAGGGCTAGATTCGCAAAAGAACCAGTTGCCGGTTTGTCTCTCAGCTGGGGAAAAACAAAGAGCCGCTATTGCTCGCGCCCTTATTCATGGTCCCGATGTGATTATTGCAGATGAACCGACTGGCAACCTTGACCCCATTAATACTTGGGATATAATAAAGCTCCTTTTAAGGATTAACGAATTAGGCACGGCCATTATTTTAACTACTCACAATAAAGATGTAGTTAATAAGATCGGTAAAAGGGTGATTAGTCTGGAGAACGGCAAAGTCATTCGAGACGAGTTAAACGGGCAATATATTATTTAAAAGTTTTATGTTTTTAAGTTTTAAAAGATTATTCAAAGCGAGTTGGCAAGGTATTGTTCGCAACTGGTGGTTATCCTTGGCTACTATTCTAGTGGTTTTTCTCAGCGTGTTAACTTTTACCGGTATTCGCTTGTTCGGCTATTCTGTCAATCGCACAGTGGCTATGCTTCAGGAGAGAGTCGATATTAGTATTTATTTCAATAAGGATGTCCCCGAATCTGAAATTTTCCAAGTGCAAACAGAATTAGAAGGACTTCCTCAAGCAGAAAGTGTTAAATATGTTTCCCAGGACGAAACTCTTAAATTTTTTCAGGCAAAACAAAAATACAATCCAGCTATTTTTAAAGCCATAGAAGTCTTGGGCACTAATCCCTTATCACCATCTCTAAGTATTAAGGCCAAAAATAATCAGGATTACCAATCTATTTTGGATTACATTTCTAAATCTGGTTTTAAAGATAGATTGATTACTGTTAATTATGAAGAAAACCAGCGGGTGGTACAAAAATTAGATATAGTCAAAAAAACTATCAATACCGCCGCCATCAGCTTCAGTGTTCTTTTGGTAGGGATAGCTGTTCTGATAAATTTCAATACTATCAGACTGGCCATTTACACGGCCCGAGAAGAAATTAGAGCTATGAAATTAGTGGGAGCGCCCAATTGGTTTGTACGAGGGCCCTTTCTTTTTGAAGGCACCATTTATGGTATAGCGGCTTCAGTGTTAACGCTTTTAGTGACCAGCGTTTTAGTGTTTGCTGTTTCTCCTAAATTAGAAGCAGCTCTTCCCGGGTTAGGAATTGGTGGTTATTATTGGACACATTTGGGATGGATTTTTCTCGCCCAAATCCTGTTCGGCATAGCGATAGGATTGGTTTCGAGCTTTGTGGCTATGAATAAATATCTGGAGGCCTAAAGAAGAGTTGGATTTTTAAATATTTTTATGATAATGTAAAGACTGGAATGAAGAAATTTATTCCAGTTTTTGTTTTTTGCGGGATCGTCTAATTTACCCCGCCAATTAATGGCGGGGTGGGAATATCCCGCCTAAAGGCGGGATAAATGGGACATGGGTACTGCCTCGCTTTGCTCACCAGTATTACTTTGCCACTGGCTTGAGCCCAAATAAAAGAGGCAAAGTCTCTGAGGAGCAGTAGCGACGAAGAGTTGCATTTAAATAATAGGATTTCGCCTGCCGTCTCAACCTTCTAGCCCAGTATCATGTTTGTTTAGTAAAATTTTATGAAAGCTTACCTTTATATTTTAAAAAATAGCAAAAATCGTTATTATATCGGTGCAACACAATTAGAGCCAAGGTTACGATTGATTAGACACAATCAAGGGGACGTGCGATCAACTAAGAATGACAGACCTTGGGAGTTGATATGTTATGAAAGTTTTGATACGTTTAAAGAAGCTCGAAACAGAGAAAAACAAATCAAATCTTGGCATGGTGGCAATGCTTTTAAAAAATTTCTTGTCAAAGCTGCGGGATCGTCTAATGGTAGGACATGGGCCTTTGAAGCCCAGTATCATAGTTCGAATCTATGTCCCGCAGCTTTGGCTGGAAAAGAAGAATTTGCCCCGCCTGCGACGGGATAGAGCGGGGTGGGGGAGTCCCGCCGAATGGCGGGATAAATCGGATATGGGTACTGCTTCGCTTTGCTCACCAGTATCACTTTGCCACTGCTTGAGCCTAAATAATAAGGGCAAAGTCTCTGAGGAATAGCAATGACGAAGAGTTACATTAAAAGGTATTTTACTTTTTCAATCGCCATTTCGGCGATTTTTTGGTAGAATCAATTTATGCTTACTAGTCTAAGTTTGTTTCAATTAGTTTACAGCCTTAATCATCTGGCCATATTTTCTCGTTGGCTAAGTTTATTTTTGGGTGAGTATCTCATTTATATTTTAGGCATGGGTACCGTTTTGTACTTGATTTTAAATAAGGAGTCCAAAAAGGATGATAAGGGAAAGTGGCTGCTTATTCTAGTCTTAGCAGGTTGCTTATCTAATTTGGTAATAACTCCTTTGGTTCATTATTTGTATAAGTCGCCTCGTCCATTTGTTTTACTGTCCGAGATAGATAGTTACAAATACCTACTGCGGGTCGCAGAGTATAATACCTCTTTTCCTTCGGACCATACTTCTCTTGCCTTTGCCATAGCTTTGGTTTTATTTCTAAAAAACAAAAGAGTTGGCATCCTAGCTCTAATCATGGCAACGCTCGTTGGATTGGGTCGTATTCTTATGGGTGTCCATTGGCCCCTAGATATTCTAGGGGGGATAGGTGTCGGTATTGTGTGTGCCTTAATTGCCTACAAAATAATGGAAACACTGGTAACCAAAACAACTCCTAAGAAATAGGAGTTGTTTTAAAGGGTGAGTCAACCAACAATGAGGTTAATGAGTTTGGCGAGCTTATCGCTATCATGGCGGATAAAGGAACGGATGTTACTAATACGGTCTCCAGGTGTTGGTTTGTAAAAGGTGTTTTTTAAGAGATCTGCCTGAATAATAGTAGGGTAGCGCTGCGAACGGGGACCTTTAGTTTTTGTGTATTTAAGTTCCAGCCACTCGCCCCCTTCTCTGCGATATTTTTTAAGCAGAGCAGCTGATGGCTTTTGAGTATTACAAACAACAAAATCTATACGCCTACCTTTTAAATACTTTTGTAAACATTGGACATAGTTATCTAAACTGAAATTGCTAGTATGACCGCGTTTGTTTATCAGATTGGCTACGTAAATAAGTTTAGCATGGCTTTTAAAAATAGCTTGGCTTATTTTGGGAATTAAAAGATTAGGAATAAGGCTGCAATAAAAATTACCAGGACCAATAATGATTATATCGGCGGCGAGAATGGCTTTAATAGCCTCGGGATTAGCAGTGGGCAGAGGGTCTAAAGAGA
>JAVHQB010000009.1:0-5446 GCA_036170905.1 Minisyncoccota bacterium
GAATTGCGGAGCGATGTCTCATATTTACTTTTACAGGAAAGAAAAGACTTGACCGAAAAGGAATGTCCTAAAATCACTATAAGTCAGCATTGCAAAGATCCAGATGAATGTCTTTTGAGGGACCACTGTTGGGAATTTCTACCAGTAAATAATGTTTTTGAATTAACTCGTGGAGGCAAGAAATCCTTTGAACTATTTGCGCGGGGTATATGTGCAATTAAGGATATCCCGGATGGTTTTAAGCTAACCGAGAAACAACTTATTCAAAAGAAATGTGTTTTAACCAATTCCGTGCATATTTCAAAAGAAGACATTAAAAATTTTCTTAATTCATTACTATACCCTTTGTATTATCTAGATTTTGAGAGTTATATGACTGCTATCCCAAGGTTCGATGGCACAAAGCCGTATCAGCAGATTCCCTTCCAATTTTCTATACATATAGTAAAAGATAAAGATAGTGAAATTGAACATCGTTCTTTTCTCGCTGATGGTATCGGTGATCCGAGGAAGAAACTAATTACTTCATTAATAAGTGTCTTGGGGGATAAGGGAAGCTTGGTTGTTTATTCGTCTTTTGAAAAGACAAGACTAAGAGAACTGGCTGAGGCATTTCCTGAACATAAGGCAGAGATCGATGGTATAGTGGGAAGAATCGTGGATTTATTTGCTCCTTTTCAAGACTTCCAATATTATAATTCTGAACAGAAGGGAAGCGCTTCTATCAAGGCAGTTCTACCAGCAATAACTGGTAAGGGGTATAAAGATATGGAAATATCTGATGGGCAGGTTGCCAGCATATCATATTTGAATATTACTTTCGGTAAAGTTTCTGATGAACAGAAGGCAAAAACAAGGAAGGAATTGGAAGAGTACTGTTGCTTAGACACAAAGGGCATGGTTTGGATTGGTGAAAAGCTGAGGGAATTGGCTGCATGATTAGTGATAGGTTTGGATGGTTATTTCTCTTGACTTTAATAGAGAAAGTGCTATTATAAATCAACAATTTGGAAAGTCCCGTGTTTGAAGGGGGAAGTCCCGGACGTTAAAAAAGTAAAACCTTCGTTGGTCAAACTATGACCGGCGGAGGTTTTTTATTTGTAAATTTATAATTTGGAGGAATAACATGGTTAATGGATTATTTGTTTTAATTGGGATAGCGATCGGGTCGGTGGCAACATGGTTTATGGCTAAATTCAAATTTAAGAGCGAGAAAACAATTTCACAGGAAGAATTAGAAAAGAAATATGTATTGAGAGAACTATATACGAAATCGGATGATGATTTGAAAAATTTTCAATTGGAATCTAAAGAAAAAGATGGCGTGATACTAAATCTAACTAAAGAGCTATCTTCTAAAGATGAACGCATTAGGAATTTGAATGATAAGCTCGAAACGAATAAGAAGGATATAGAGTCTTTACAGGAAAAGTTTAAAATAGAGTTTGAAAATATCGCTAATCGACTACTTGAGGAGAAAAGTGGTAAATTTTTGGAGTTGAATAAAGTTAACATGGATATAATATTGAATCCATTGAGAGATAAGATTGAAGAGTTCAAGAAGAAAGTCGAAGATACTTATACAGGCGAGGTTAGAGATATAACTTCGCTTAAAGCGGAAATTAAACACTTAGTAGAATTAAACCAACAAGTAAGCGATGATGCCAATAAGTTGGTTGATGCTTTAAAAGGTGAATCAAAGACACAGGGAGATTGGGGAGAAGCACAGCTAGAGATTATTTTAGAGAGATCGGGACTGATAAAAAATACACACTATCGAAAGCAAGAAACTTTTGATACTGCGGAAGGTCAAAAGAAACCAGATTATATAATAAATCTCCCGGAGGATAAAAATTTAATTATTGATTCCAAGGTTTCATTGGTAGCTTATGAAAAATACTTTAATTCTGATAATGAAGATGACCGTAAGCGTTATTTGTCAGAACACCTGACAAGCTTTATTGGGCATATAAAAGATTTAAGTAGTAAGAATTACCCGGGTCTGTATTCTATCAATCCTCCTGATTATGTTCTAATGTTTATTCCCATTGAGCCAGTTTTGGCATTAGTGGTTAAAGAAGACCCTGCAATTATCAACTTTGCACTCGATAAAAATATAGTCTTAATAACCGGATCAACTCTTATGGTTACGCTACGTACAGTTTCATATATATGGAGACAGGAGAGTCAAAAGAGGAATGTACTTGAAATAGCTAGGCAAAGTGGTGCTCTCTATGATAAGTTTGCTGATTTTATGAATGATCTTATCGAAGTTGGGAAAAAGATAGATGATGCCAAAGAGAGTCATCATGGTGCTATGAATAAACTTTTTGATTCTAAGAAAAAAGGCGATACTCTTATTGGAAGAATTGAAAAAATCAAGGAGCTTGGTGCAAAGACTACAAAGGGGTTGCCACAGGAAGTGGCGGATAGATTAAAATTGGAGGAAAGTTAGAAAAAATGGGACCGTTTCTATTTCTCCAAATTGTTAAGAAGAAATGGATAAAAAAAAATTAATAGTTACACGGAGGCATTATGGATAAGAAAAAAATTAAGCGGATAATTGCAAGAGAGGGATTGATAATTTTTGGATTTATTCTTTTCTTCGCTAAGGTTTTATTAGTCTCAGCCGCTGCGGCGGATTTTAAAACTGACTCTGTGGTTAAGATTTTTGCAACCCGCAACACCATAGATTACGTTAATCCTTGGCAATCTAGAGGCATCCAGGAAATAACCGGATCAGGATGTATTATTCAGGGCAATCGTATTTTGACTAATGCCCATGTAGTAAACCAAAATACCTTTATCCAGGTGCGCAGGGAATCCAGCCAGAAAAAATATATTGCTAAGATTGAGACGGTTGGCAATGATTGTGATTTGGCAATCTTGCGGGTGGAAGATCCTGAATTTTTTAAGGGGGTTTCGCCTTTAGAAATCGGAGAGTTACCTAATCTTCAAGATAAGGTAACTGTAGTCGGTTTTCCGATGGGAGGCGATAAACTTTCTATTACCCAAGGAGTAGTCTCGCGTATGGAAGGCATGGATTATATCAACAGCAATCAGCGTTTATTGGGAGTACAGATTGACGCTGCAATCAATCCTGGTAACAGCGGGGGCCCGGCAATCAATAATGACAAGATTGTGGGGATCGTAATGCAAGGAATATCTGATAGCCAAAATATCGGTTATATAATTCCTACGCCTGTCATTGATCATTTTCTGAAGGATTTCAAAGGCAGCCAATATGCAGGTTTTCCTTATCTAGGCATTCATTTTAGTAATACTGAAAACAAAGCTCTGCGTAAATATTATGGTGTCGCAGATGTCGCCGGAGGAGTCTTGGTGGCTAGTGTGCTACCGTTTTCTTCTGCTAATGGCTTCTTGAAAGAGGGTGATATAATTCTTGAGGTAAATGGGGTTGCGATTAGTGACGACGGCACATTTGCCTTTAGGGATAATGAACGTTTTGATATGGTTCATCTTATTAATATGCAAAAGATCGATGAAACAGCTGTATTGAAAATCCAGCGTGAAGGTAAGATGATCATGGTGAAAGTTCCGCTAAAACCAATTTCGCATTTAGTGAAGATTGCAAATTATTCTGAAAAACCTTCATTTTGTATTTATGGTGGGCTTATTTTTACGGTATTAAACACGGATTTAATCAATCTGTTGGGTGCTAATGATAATTTGCCGCCCCTGTCTTTTCTCTATTATAATATGGGCTTGGGTGGCTTGAACGAGAAACGTAAAAATGAGATAGTTGTTCTTTTAAAAGTCCTTCCGGATGAGATTAACATTGGTTATCATGGCCGCGGTTTCGAAATAATCACTAAAGTCAATGGTAAGGAGTTCGATTCGTTTAAACAATTTGTTAAGCTAATAGAGGATGCACAAGGAGAGAATATTGTTTTTGAGGCTGAAGATAAAAATAAAATTATTCTTTCATGTAAGGATATAGATAAGATCACGCAAGATATAATTAGACGAAATAATATTCCGAATCAGTTCTCAGATGATGTAGCACAGTGGAAAAAGCATGGAAATTGAGATTAATTTTTTATTGAGGAGGAGTCAAATATGAAAAAAGAAATTATTGTCCAGCTGAACAAAACGTTCGAAGAATCGGCTTATACTCAAAGCGGTGTTGAATATTGGATGGCGCGGGATATACAGAATCTATTAGATTATGCGGATTGGCGTAATTTTCTATTGGTTGTAGATAAAGCTAAGATTGCATGTTCAAGATCTGGGCAAAATATCGCAGACCATTTCGTTGACGTCAACAAAATGGTCAAATTAGGTTCAGGTAGTGAACGGCAGATTGAAGATATCATGCTTACCCGGTATGCTTGCTATCTTATTGCTCAAAATGGTGACCCCCGCAAGGAGCAAATCGCTTTTGCTCAGAGTTACTTTGCTATTCAAACCCGCAGGCAGGAGTTGTTGGAAGAACATATTGCGTTGGCGGAGAGGGTACGCGCGCGCGAAAAACTAGCTGATACCGAATCAGAACTCTCAGGGGTTGTTTATATGCGTGGCGTTGATGGAGAAGGTTTTGCGCGTTTACGCAGTAAGGGTGATCATGCACTTTTTGGCGGCTACACAACGTTGGATATGAAAAAGAAGCTTGGTGTTGCTGAGAAACGACCATTAGCCGATTTCTTACCGACTATAACCATTAAAGCTAAGGATCTTGCCGCAGAGATAACCAGTTTTAATACAAAAAAGAATGATTTACGCGGTGAACCGGCTATAACAGGAGAACATGTAAAGAATAATAGAGATGTCCGTGATTTACTTGGGAAAAGCGGCATAAGGCCTGAAGTATTACCTCTGGAGGAAGATATTAAAAAGTTACAGCGCCGGCTTAAATCTGAAGGAAAAAAGATTGCTAAGGATGTAAAAAAGATAAAGTAGTTAGGTTATTTTACTTCTCGAGTTACTTTTTTAGCCTACCCTTGAATTTAAGGGCTCTTACAACAGTTCTTCTGTTTACTTTTAAGTTTCTGGAAATTGCCCTTAAAGACATTTTTAACAAATACAAATCTTCTATCTTTTGGGCTAATTTTTGGTATAATGGGGTTCGTTGAAGCGGTTGAATTATAATTTTTACTTGGACTTCGGATACGGTTCGAATTGGTATAACTGGCGGTGCGTCTATCGATTTGTTCGAACTCAATTCCGAGACGCACCACTAAAAATTTAATTTATCAATTTATCTTTAGGCACCGCCGCTGTCGCGGCTCCCACATTTCCCGCGTCCCGTTTGCCCTCGCTTGGGCTCGGGCAAACTCGGCGCCAGCCTGGGTCGGCTGGCTTCTTGCTAATTTTAGTGCGGGTTCAGCTTTGCTTGTGTTTTGCAGCCGGGTGCGGGCGGCTGCAAAACACAGGTAATGTCTTATAATACCTGTAAAAGTAATCTTGAAAAGGCAATGGTTTAGTA
>JAVHQB010000010.1:0-1092 GCA_036170905.1 Minisyncoccota bacterium
ATTTAAAAACAAAAGAAATATAATATATGTTATCAATTATAATTCCAACATTAAATGAGGAGAAAATTATAGAAGAAATGCTTACTTCCTTAAAGGAACTAACAGATTTTGAATACGAGATTATCGTATCAGATGGTAATAGCACTGATAGAACAGTGGAGATTGCCCGCAATCACGCACATAAAGTCGTCGTACACGATGGCAAGACTCGCCAGACTATAGGCGAAGGACGAAATGCTGGAGCAAAAGTAGCTGAGGGAGAGTACCTAGTCTTTCTTGATTCAGACGTCTTCATCCCCAATAGTAATGCTCATTTTGCTAGAGCAATTTCACATTTTGAAAAGAATAAAAATCTTTTAGCTTTGACTGTATTATTGAAAACTTTGCCCGAACATGAAACTATGGGAGACTTTATCTCTTGGAAGATTGTGAACAGCGCTCATAGATTGCTAAATAATATTTTGCGTATTGGTACGTCTTCTGGTGAATTCCAAATGTTTCGAAGAGAAGCATTCCAAAATATAGAAGGATATAGCAAGACTCTCTGCTTTGGAGAAGATGCGGAGATATTCTATCGTTTGTCCAAGATTGGTAGAACTTGGCTTGATCCCAAGCTCCACGTTTTCCATACTTCTCGCCGGGCTCACAATATGGGCTGGCTTTCACTTTGGAGTGTTTGGATTGTCAATGTAATTTCTAACTGGATTCGTAAGAAGCCTGTCAGTAAAGAATGGAAAGTCTCTCGATAAAAATTTATGGAAAAAATAAAGACATATACTAAGCAGTTCCAAGATAAAGAATTGGCTAAATCCATAGTGATTTCTTTTGCCTTTCTTATCTTAAGTCTTTTTATAAATTTTTATGCTGGAACTTATGCCACAGAAAGAGCTAGCCTTCCTGTCACTGATATAGTACTAAGCAATATACGCGTCTTTGATGTTGATGGTATTTTTCTTTACGGGCCAATTATCCTTTTTACTTTTGTAACTCTTTTAGCTTTCTATAAGCCCCAAAAATTGCCCTTCATAATAAAAAGTGTAGCTCTTTTTACTGTCATTAGATCTATATTTATCACTCTGACTCACATTGGAC
>JAVHQB010000011.1:0-1092 GCA_036170905.1 Minisyncoccota bacterium
ATTTAAAAACAAAAGAAATATAATATATGTTATCAATTATAATTCCAACATTAAACGAAGAGAAAATCATAGAGAAGATGCTTACTTCTTTAAAAGAATTAACAGATTTCCCGTACGAGATTATTGTGTCAGATGGTAATAGTACTGATAGGACAGTGGAGATTGCTCGCAATCACGCACATAAAGTCGTCGTACACGACGGCAAGACTCGCCAAACAATAGGAGAAGGACGAAATGCTGGAACCGAAGTAGCTGAGGGAGAGTACCTAGTCTTTCTTGATTCAGATGTTTTCATACCAAATAGTAATGCTTTCTTTGCTAGAGCAATTTCACATTTTGAAAAGAATAAAAATCTTTTAGCTTTGACTGTATTATTGAAAACTTTGCCCGAACATGAAACTATGGGAGACTTTATCTCTTGGAAGATTGTGAACAGCGCTCATAGATTGCTAAATAATATTTTGCGTATTGGTACGTCTTCTGGTGAATTCCAAATGTTTCGAAGAGAAGCATTCCAAAATATAGAAGGATATAGCAAGACTCTCTGCTTTGGAGAAGATGCGGAGATATTCTATCGTTTGTCCAAGATTGGTAGAACTTGGCTTGATCCCAAGCTCCACGTTTTCCATACTTCTCGCCGGGCTCACAATATGGGCTGGCTTTCACTTTGGAGTGTTTGGATTGTCAATGTAATTTCTAACTGGATTCGTAAGAAGCCTGTCAGTAAAGAATGGAAAGTTTCTCGATAAAAATTCATGGAAAAAATAAAGACATATACTAAGCAGTTCCAAGATAAAGAATTGGCGAAATCCATTATGATTTCTTTTGCCCTACTTATCTTAAGTCTTTTTATAAATTTTTATGCTGGAACTTATGCCACAGAGAGAGCTAGTCTCCCAGTCACCGATATTGTCTTGAGTAATATACGCGTCTTTGATGTTGATGGTATCTTTCTTTATGGACCAATTATTCTTTTTACTTTTGTAGCTCTTTTAGTTTTCTATGAGCCTAAAAGATTGCCCTTCATAATAAAAAGCGTAGCTCTTTTTACTGTCATTAGATCTATATTTATCACTCTGACTCACATTGGAC
>JAVHQB010000012.1:0-1090 GCA_036170905.1 Minisyncoccota bacterium
CAAATACTCAGATTACCGATACTTTTTACTCATTGAATAACAGAAAAATGTGGGAGTCAAAGGCTAAGGAAGAAGCTTTAAAAGACGCCCGAAACCAAATTGAAGTGGCTGCTAAAATCAACCGCCTTAAAGTCGGTAAATTAGTTACTCTGACTGATGTAAATTCAATTCCATCTAGCCCCCCCGGAATCCGACCGATGATGCTTAAAGGAGAAGAGCCGACAAGCATAGGGACGTTTGTACAAGATAAAATTACGGAAAATATTTTTTACAGTGAACAGACTGTAAAAATTTCCTCTTCATATAATGCCACTTACGAACTTTACTAAGTGTATGATGAAATAATGGATAAACTAGTTTCCCCTCTTGAAGATAAATCGTTATTAATTTGTTTTGCTTATGCGCCGGCAGGTCTAGGACATCTTCGCGTTACTGATGCTTTATATCATGGTTTACCTAAGGGAACTAATACTCCCCTGCTTTTAGGATCTCAAGACACAACAATTACTTATTTACACCGTTTTATGAGTCTAAACTCTTTTATTCGCCATCTAACCGTCTGGGCGGAAAAAGGGCGTGTGGAAAACATAACTACTTTTATATATAAGTATCTTCTTCGTTCTCACACTGATCTGTTATATGAACAAATGAAAACGATCATCAATGAAAGCTATACGGCTCCCTCAAAAATTCTTATTATCGCCACCCATTTTGGTTTGGCTCATCAACTCTCTGAGATAAAAGAAAGATTGGAAAAAGATACGCGAATTAAAGTTATATTGGTTGTCCAGGTAACCGATGATTCGCCGCATCATATTTGGTATATTACTGGGGCTGATTTAATTTTTGCACCAAGCGAAAGAACTCAACGGGAGCTTCTGAGGTATGGCAAAAAAATTAATTCTAATGTCCCTATTACTGTTAATCCGTATCCGATCAACCCGGTCTTAAGTAAACCTCTGACCGAAGAGCAATACAAAGAAAAACTTATGCAGGTTGACAATAAAAGTGCTACTCTTCCTATCCAAGTTATTATTCCGATCTCTGGTGCGGCCGTTGGAACGGACTATTTTGCTACTTTAACGTCAGA
>JAVHQB010000013.1:0-5192 GCA_036170905.1 Minisyncoccota bacterium
TAATAGTTGTGGCAATATTTCCCTCTTCATTATAAGCCGGAAAGAAAATTGATAGTGATTCCAATTTATTTATTTTCATTATATAAGCAAAATTGTATCATGATTAGGAGGTAGATCTAATTTATGAGTATAATGTGACTATGTACAATAGATACTTACTTATAGTCATTTCAGCTGCTCTTTTTTCTCTTGGAATTATGTGGTTTCCTTTTCTGATCAGGGCATCGAATATTTTAGGGGTGGATTTTGCACGAGTTGGAATGGATAGAATAGTCCAAAATTTTGATGGGCTCAACTTCCTAATAGTTGCCAAGACTGTTTATAATCCTACTCAAATCCAAAAAAACTATCAAGATGTCCTAGTGGGAAGACGCCCTCTCTACTTTTCCGCACATTACCCAGCCTACCCAGGCCTAATTGCCATATTTGACTCTGTTGTCAGCGGTCCAAATGCATTACTTCTTGCGATAATCGCAAGCAATGTCTTACTTGGGTACGCTTTATATAGTTTTTTCCTCATGTTTTGCAATAACCCAAAAACTGCCAGCTGGCTCAGCTTGATTGCACTATTTTTCCCAGCCCGGATGCTCTCTAACCGGATTGTCGGATCCAATGAACCTCTATTTATATTTTTTATTCTGATATCACTCATACTTAATGCAAAAAAAAAGCATTGGCTGAGTGCTCTCACTGGAGCACTCGCAGTACTTACAAGAAGTCCTGGAATTATTCTATACGGGGCATATATGATTTCTATTTGGTTTGTGACAAAAGAAACGATTACACAAAAGATTAAACTATCTATACCTTATCTGCTGATCCCAATCTCACTAATCGGTCTGTGGGTATACTACGGAATCCAGTTTGGTAGTTTTTGGGCGTATTTCCAAGTAGGAGGAAATATTAATCTTTACTACCCGTTTGCAGTATTTGCGAGTCATATGGACTGGGTTAGTGGAATCTGGAATGAAGATCTTATTTATTTATTTTTACTCCTTACAACTGGCGTTGTGCTATTTTGGCAGAAGTACAAAAAAACTTCAACTGCAATATTTGGTCTACTATATGGATTCTTTATTATTTCGGTGGCTCACAGAGATCTGGCAAGATACTCTCTACCAATCGTGCCGATAATTCTACTTGGTCTTGCTCCAATATTTGAACACAAGATTGTAAAAATTATTATGATTGTAATGCTGATACCTGTTGCGCTATATTCATGGCAATTTGTTCTAGCTAACTATCAACCGATTATAGATTGGTCACCTTTCTTATGAAAAGATGGATTTTAGGCTTTATTATCATAATGGCTTTTATAATCCAAATGGTTGTCGTGCTGCCGAGTGGTAGTCACTACTGCCAAAACGAAATTTGTGGACTATATTTTTGGGGGTCTCATGAGCATGATGGTGTCTGGCATTTAGCCTTGATAAACAATGCCTTGTCTGTGTGGCCTAGTAGGTTCCCAACTTTTGCCCATGCCACACTATCTGGATATAATGCCCTTTTGGACTGGACCTTGCGGATCTTTTACATGATTACTAGGATTCCTAGTCTTACTTTATATTTTAAAATTATTCCACTAATCTGGTTTGGACTAATGGTGTTTGTGTGGAACAAATTTGCCAAAATATATACTGACAATAAATGGTTTGCCCCTGCTATTTTATTTTTTGTTTTTTTTGGTAATTCTTTTTCGTACTTTTTTAGACTTTATCATGAAGGAATTATCTGGGGGGCAAGCGGACTTCTTTCAATGCAATCACCTCAAATGTTAAATAATATTCAATTTGCGCTTACTTTGCCGATTTTGGGTCTAATGTTAATTTTATTCATGAAAAAATCACTGACAGTTAAAGACTATCTACTTCTTGGTGTTTTAAACTTTTTGATAATGGGACTCAAATTTTACGGAGGAATAATCGGCATCATAATGACTAGTATATTTGGTGCAATACTGATTGTCCAAAAAAACTGGAAACAGGGATTATCTGTTCTATCAGTGTCAATAATTGGTTTTGGGCTGGCCACCATCCTTTTTTATAACCCGCTACAGAGCCTTGGTGGTCCTGCTATCTTAACTTTTAAACCACTAGCTACAGTTCACCCAATCATAGAAGAAGAAGGATTAATATTTGCACCATCTATTGCTAACCTTAGAAATAATTTGTACGCAACTGGAGGTAGTTGGAGACTAATATTGATTGAGATCGCAACGCTCGGTCTATTTGTAGTATTTAACTGGGGAACAAGAATCGTGGGACTGTGGAGTATTAAAAAAAGACCAATGGACTTAATACTCCTTTCTGGCATTATTACGGGATTGCTCATGAATATACTATTTATTCAACGAGGGGAATGGTGGAATACAGTGCAATTCCTGTACTACGCTACATTTTTAACGAATATTTATGCAGCTGATACATTGGCAAGCATGATAGCATCTGGCAAAAAAATTGCGTTACTGGGTGTGGCAATGATCGTAGTCCTAACCATACCTAATGCGATAGATTGTTACCGCATCTTCTCTAGCTTTCCCCCACACAGCTATGTAAGTGATACTGAGATAATTGCCCTAGATAAACTAAAGTCTCTTCCTGCAGGCATCGTACTATCATTGCCTATTAATCCAATTCCAGGACATGAAAATCAACTACCACGCCCACTATATAATATGTATGACACCGCATATGTTGCTGCTTTTTCTGGAAAACAGACATATATTAATGACTTGGTTCAGCTCCGACTAACTGGTATTGATTATCTACCTAGATTAGAAAACGTAATAAAAGCTAACTGCGATACCTTAAATGAAATTAAGTATATTTATGTTGCTGGTGACCAAAGTCAATTAATTCCATGGCAGAAATGTCAAAGTCATGCAATTACTGAGATATTCTCAAATGCAGAAGCTAGCATCTACCTAGTAACAACTGACATCCCAAACCAATAATGGTAGTTTTTTAGAATTTCGTCTTTGGTATATATAAAACCATTTGTTACTTTAAGCTCTTCATATGACTTTATAAAGAAAAAATACGTTTTATCTCCTTCGGCGTAAATTTTTGTTTCTGAATCGGAGTAGATAGGGGTTGATGATGGTAATTTGACTACATCTTCAATCTTGTCCGTATTTACAAGGGCTTCGTAGCTTTGCCATTTTGAAGAATTGTAGACTAATATTGGGAATGATCCAACTTGTAGCGGAGCAATGCCCGTTAGCTTTGTAAAGCTATCAATATTGGCATTAGTTAAACCATCCTGGTAAACATAAAATACCCCAGGGTAATAGAATTCTCTGGTTTCCCAATATTTTTGAGGATCTAGATGTTTTTTTAGTGAAGTTTTCTTGATTAAATTTTGCATATCGTAATTTCTCATTGGTGCAAAAAGATAGTTGAGAGTACGTGGTTGGAAGGAAATATAGGAAATAATCACTATGATTAAAACTAATACAGGAAAGCGCATAAAAACATTATATAATGATTATTATGTATTTTGTCTTATCAATTTTAGTTTCTCTACTACTCGTGTCAGATTTATTTATTACGCCTGGTCATTCTGCATATATGGACGGGATAGCCCACTTAACTACACTGACTCAATTTTACCAAGCCATGAAAGAAGGAATCTGGAGAGTAGTGTGGACTGATGGATTTGCCAACTATGGGATGCCTATCCCACTATATATTCACCAAACTGTAGGGTATTTGGGCGGATGGCTTGCTTTATTGCTACAAGGGGACGTAGTACTGGTATACAAACTGCTATTTTTAATTGGAGCAGTAGTATCGAGTGCAGTATTTTATAAGTTCTTAAGAATATACTTTACACCACTGGCTTCTTTCCTTGGTGTTTTTATTATGAACGTTTCTCCATATAGAATACTTAACTTATATATCCGTGAAGCATTACCAGAATTTTTGGCAGCAGTACTATTCCCTACAATCCTACTGGCAACTCATAATTTTGTAAAAACAAAAAGTAAATGGTCAGGTGCAATACTGACTGGAGTATCTGCAATAATTGCACTCTCCCATCCAATGATGCTGATTGTGGGGAGTATTTTGTTTGGAGCATATTTTTTATTCCTTATCAAAGACGAGAAAGACAAAATCAAAATTACAATCTTTTACGGACTACACATGATCTGGGGGCTATTAATTGCAGCCTACTATCTAATACCCCTAAAAGTAGAGATTAAATACTTTTATTATGGTCAACAAGCAAATCATCTGACTGGCGGTCAATACCTAGGCTTTGCAAACTTTTTTAATCCCAAATGGTACTACTTCTACGTACGAGATGTCGCCAATAGAGGTCATTACGTGTCCGGTGGATTGATTGAGAGCCTAATAATGATCACGGGAAGTGCGACTTTGGTGTATCAACTTATTACTAAAAAAATCAAAAAAATAGAAATTTGGCATTTTGCCTTAGCCGTAGGATTAACTCTCGTATTTATGACCACTAAATATTCTGGATGGTTATATGAACATATTAATCTTCTTTCCAATATACAGTTCCCTTGGCGTATGTTATCTTCTTATATTTATATACCTGCAATTTTAGTAGCCTCGTTTTTTAATCATTTTGATAACAATAAATGGAATAAGACTATTGCAATAGTCTTCATTGTCATGATTTCTGCATTTCGATTCCCTCAGATGTTTGCGAAAAATAATACTATGCATAACATTGGTCGTTATTTTTTTACTCCTATTAACCTACACTCTACCGTCATGAATACTGTTTGGAGTGGAGAAACAACTGAATACCCAATAAAGGATCACAAAATAGACATAATTGAGGGCGAAGGAATAATCAATGTAAAGGATGTGCGTTATGGTATTCGAACATATCATATCAATGCTATTACAGACGTCAGAATGGTTGACTACACATTTTACTTCCCTGGATGGGAAGTAAGGGTTGATGGTCAAGTTATACCAATTGAATTCCAAGACCCTGACTACCGAGGCGTCATCACTTATCGGATACCAAGAGGTGAGCATGATGTGAAACTATACTTTGGAGATACAAAGCTACGCAAAATATCCAACTATATTACGCTCACTTTCTTTGTCATTTATATAACTTACCTGATATGGCTATCGCAGCGCAAAGAAAAATAACTATTTCTTTTTCCATACAAAGTGAGAATAGGCAAAGAAGTTCCAGAACATGCCAAT
>JAVHQB010000014.1:0-1824 GCA_036170905.1 Minisyncoccota bacterium
AGGCTGCTGCCGAAGCTTGTAAGGATAAGATTTATAACCCATCTATTTCAACAAAAGATTGGACCGAACAAGCAATACAAGCAGCAAAAAATGATATGAAGTTACCATATGTAATTGATAAATATACAACGTTAGTTGATATTACTGCAGAGCCAACGGCTGTTTTATACCACGCCACTCTTTCCGGTTGGAATTCTAATAATCTAACAAATGCTAGTTTAAAGAGTTCTTTACTCGCAGGCGTTTGTGCAA
Organism: Minisyncoccota bacterium; assembly: GCA_036170905.1. Taxonomy (GTDB): domain Bacteria; phylum Patescibacteriota; class Minisyncoccia; order UBA6257; family JAVHQB01; genus JAVHQB01. Next base: position 253 of record JAVHQB010000014.1, read on the forward strand.
ATAATGGCTTAAAAAGGTTTTTCGACAAGGGGATTGACGTAGAATATTCATATGTCGATTTAGATACTAACAAAACTTTCTTCATTTCCATTACTAAAAACGATTGTTTAACTAAATGACTTGCCAAGAAATAATATGATGTATTAAATTACATTATTATTGCTCATGATTTCAAATTTGGGATATAAATATACTCACATTGTCTTCGGATTATATTTCTAATGTCCTCTACTATGTGACCCAAATGTTTTTAAACACCGGCAGTAATGCCGGTGTTTTTGCTATATGTTTCATGTGAAACATTGTGTGAAACATGTTTCGCATTAGCAGAAGCATAAGTAGGCAATCATGTCTATATAACCCAATTAAAAAACTCCCTAGAAGGGGAGTTTTTTAACCTGACTTTTATTTAGAGTTGCCAGTGAGCAATCTTAGAATTAACAACTTTTGCTTTAGCACCTTCAAACAAGGCTTGGAATTTAGCATTCTTGTTGTAAGCATAGATTACAGCGCCTGTACATAACAAAGCCACTGTTAAAGAGATAAGGGCTGCTTGAGAAGGGCCAGTATCAACTGTTTCAGCCCCTAAGACAGTTCCTCGATTATAATCAACATTAGCACCATCACTTAAGGCAGCAATATTATCAGCTCTTAATTGAGCAGTGTTAGTTACAATGGTGCCATAATTGGCAGCTCTTGTAACAGCTTGGAAAGTAATAGTTTTAACTGTACCTTGAGATAAGTTACCTAAATAAAGACCAGCGCCAGCAATACCATCAGCGACGGTAACACCATCTACTTTGGTTGTGCCAGCTCTATAAATTAAATTGTAAGGTAATGGATCGGTAACAATTATATTAGTAGCTCCATTGTAACTAGAGACATTAACTGTAAGGTAGAATTCAACTACATCACCGCTATTTACAGAAATATTATCAGAATAGAATCTATCTCCAGCAGACAAATCACGTCCAGTTTTAGCAAAGGCAGCAGTAGAATAAATTGGGGGAAGAGAAGTAACATTAACATTGGCACTAGCAGAAGTACTACCATAATTATTAGTGCAGACTATGGTGTAATAATTACTGGTTTTAATTGGATAAATAGTTTCAGAACCATTGTAAGTACTTTTACTACCACTCCAATCTCCAGAAGCTGTACAGTAGTTAGCATTAGTAGAATACCAATTTAAAGTAGATGTTTGCCCGGTAGTTACATAAGTTGGGTTAGCAGTAAGAGTTACAGTAGGCAACTGATTATTAATAGTAGTGACATAAACAATTGTATTATCACTAGCTTGATTGCTATTGTTGTAGCAGGAAATAGAATAATAATTATTGCTGCTTGTAGGGTAAACAGTTTCTGAACCAGAAGTATTTTTACTTCCACTCCAAGCCCCTGAAGCTGTACAATAAGTAGCATTAGTAGAATACCAATTCAAAGTAGAATATTGTCCAGAATTCACAGATGTAGGAGAAGCAGTTAAATCGACGGTTATATTTTGATAAGTAGTATTAACAATCACAGTCTTACTATCGCTGCCAGTGCCAGCGCTATTAGAGCAGGTAATGG
>JAVHQB010000014.1:1924-4971 GCA_036170905.1 Minisyncoccota bacterium
AGATTGGCCGGCAGTAATGGGTGAAGTGGCATTTAAAGTGACTACGGGTACTTGAACATTATTGCTGACAATCACAGTCTTACTATCGCTGCCAGTGCCAGCGCTATTAGAGCAGGTAATGGTAAAGGTGTAGCTGCCGGAGTTGTAGAGAGTAACACTCTCGTTACCACTCGAAACATTCTTGGCACCATTCCAAACGCTATTAGTGCTTGAAGCTGTACAAGAAGTGGGGTTGTTAGAAGTATACCAAGACAAGTTAGTAGATTGGCCGGCAGTAATGGGTGAAGTGGCATTTAAAGTGACTACGGGTACTTGAGTAGTTACAGGACAATTGTCATTAGGAGTGTCTATACAAGAACCCCAGCCAGTGCCAGAAGTATTACAAGTTTTAGTACCAGTACAGTTTTCAGGGGTAGTGCAATAGTTAGTTGTGCCAGGAGTGCAGAAGGGTTGTATTTCTTGGAATTTGACCCATCTCATATCTTGATAGGAATCGTAAAAACCACAACTATAAGACCAAGTGGGTATACAGCTTCCACAATTTTGAGCATCACAATCTAGTCTCCACTCATCAACATTAATATAATAATGAGCCGGGCTTTCAATTGCTTTAGCTTGAATCAAACCAGCGCTAGGGTAAGTTATTGAATATGTTGAGGTGCCTGCTGATTGCCAAGTCCATGAACTATTGCTTCCACCATAAAATTTATGATGGGAATCAGCATAATTAACAAAATATATCTGGGGCCTTAACCATCTTCCAGAAGAACATGTAATTTGATAGGTAATATTTAAACTTTGATTTGGATTTACAGTGGCATAATTTTCGGGAGAAATGATAGAAACACTACAAGCGCGAGAAATAGTAATAGCGGCCTGGGCATTCACCCCAAAAAGACCTACTAGAAAGAGGCTGAGAGCTACAACTAACAATGTTTTTGTGAATGTATGTCTCATAAATAGCATTTAAACTTAAAAACTTATTTAATATTTATATACTATATATTAACATAATTATATATGCCTGTCAATAGTATGGATTATGTTGCTTTAAGACTCTATTCTAAGTAATAAAACTTCCAAAACCTAATCATCTAAACACCTTAATGTTATAATATAAGGTACTTGACTTTTAAAACGGTATACTATACTATAAAGCGTAGTAATGATTTTGTCAATAGAAGACTAAAAAAAGCTTATTTTATTCACTTCATCATGTTTTATAAAGATATTATCAAAAAATATATTCGTCTGACAGAGAAATTTTTGTCTGATAAAGCAGTCTCTACTTATATACTTGTTTTTCTCTTTACGGGCGTTTTTCTTAATTTGAGCTGGCTCTATATTACGCAGACCAAGATGTTTGCCGATATTTCCGGCAATCTTATAGTAGAAATGACTAACCAAACTCGGGTTAAAGAGGGCCTTAATCCTCTTAAAGTTAATTCAGAACTTTCGGCAGCGGCAGCGGCTAAGGCAGCCGATATGATAAAGAATGGTTACTTCGCCCATTTCAGTCCCACCAATATTTCTCCTTGGTTTTGGATAAAACAGAATGGTTATAATTATAAATATGCGGGAGAAAATTTGGCCATGAACTTCAGTGAAACGAATCAAGTAATTGACGGTTGGCTTAATTCTCCAACGCACAAAGCCAATCTTTTAAATGTTCATTATGAAGATATTGGTGTGGCGGTTTTAAGCGGCCAGGTTAATGGAGAAAATAGGGTAGTGGTAGTACAAATGTTTGGTTCTCCTAAAGTACCGACAAATAATATTGTTCCAATAGCAGCAGCAGCAGAAACTACTACCACCAAAACATCTACCACTAAAGCGGTTTCTACCACTACGCTTTCTAAACCCACTACTACAAAAATAACTACTGTAACCACTGTTCCTACCACCATTACTAGTACAACTCTTTTAACCACTACAAGCCAAACTATTGCCGAAACTACCACAATTCCAGGTAATGTAATTGGTTTAGAAACAAATTCAAACAATAGCTCCTCTTTAAAAGAAGCGGCTTTAGCTAATACTTTAAAATTTGGCACTATTCACAAGGTTAACGGAACCCTTATGATAACCTTTTGGGTTCTTCTTGGTTTTCTTTCCCTTGGTGTAGTAGTTGAACGTCTTGTTAACAAAAGAACAGATAATATTCTTTTGGGAAGATTGGTAACCGTTTTAGCTATAGCTCTAGCTTATACTTTTATTAGTAATGGCTTCTTTTTCCCTCCGACTGTAATTATGAATGCCTAATGTTTTATGAATAAAACCTTTCTAGATATTCGAAATATCCTTGTTATATTTATCATATTTTTTATTGGCGCATTTTTAATTTTAAGTGGTCGCTCCTTTTTTAGTATAGTTAGTTATCAAATAAGCGACATTTATCATTATTTTGTTTTTGAAATAAGTCGTCCCGTTAATCTGGCTTCTATTAATCCCAATAATCTTAGTTCTTGGGCATTATATAAATCAGCCAATCGCCAAACCATTTTGCAAACTTATTTAAATCCATTAAACCTAAACGAGGATTCCCTGATTCCCATTACTTCAACAACTACTACCAAATATAATCCTTTAGAATTTGTTAATTCTATTTTTTCAGAAATTATTCAACCGGTAAGTACCCTAGTAACTTCCACTACTACAAAACCTAAAAATATTTCTTCAACTACAACCAGGCCCCTTATCTCTACAACTACTCTTAAAACAACGGCAACAACAATTCCTGCTTCGCAAATTACTTCTTCCTGGAAGGCTTTAATTGCTAAATACCCGGGTAGAAATTTTGTGTTTATCCCTCAATTTGGTGTTCAGGCGCCTCTTTTAACGCCTGCCTCTAAAAATTTGAGTTTAATTTATAAAGATTTAAGAACAGGGGTAGTCCTTTTCCCAGGAACCTCTAATCCTGGTAGTGGTTATTCGGTTATTTTGGGTCATAGCTCTGCTTATCCCTGGGACCCGGGAGATTATCGTTCAGTTTTCTCACTACTCAATGAATTAAATTATGGTGACCCATTTTTTGTTTATTACAATAA
>JAVHQB010000015.1:0-1038 GCA_036170905.1 Minisyncoccota bacterium
TTTCTAATTCTCCTTTTTTATTCGAAGCTGATTCTAAAGTACGCGTAGCGGTAGTGCCGACAGCAATTATATTCTTTCCTTCTTTTTTGGCAGCATTTAAAATTTTGGCAACTTCTGGCTTAATCTCATAATATTCGGCATCCATTTTGTGATCAGATACTTCATCTACTTTAATAGGTTTAAAAGTGCCAAAACCAATATTCAAAGTAATGTAAAGAATTTGAATTCCTTTGTTTTTGAGTTCGTCCAAAAGAGTTTCGTCAAAATGTAAACCAGCTGTCGGAGCGGCTACAGAACCCTCCTTCTGCGCGTAAACAGTTTGATATTCTTTCTGTAAACTATTTTGATTTAAGGAAGTATTTTTTATATAAGGAGGAGTCGGCATCTCGCCAACAGCATAAATACGAGAACGTAATTCTTCTCCTGAACAGTTGAACTCGAGAACGCTTCCTATTTCAGTAGTTTCTTTTACTATCGACTTAAGATTTTCTGAGAAGTTAATCTCTTCCCTTAATTTCAATCTGGGGCTGCCTATAGTTAGCCACTCTTTTTGCCAGAGTCCAATACTAGTGGAATTTTGATCTTGTGGCTGGAGTAATAAAACTTCTACATGTCCCCCAGTAAGGGCTTTTTGGCCCATAAGTCTAGCAGGAATTACTTTGGTATCATTTAAAACCAAAATATCTCCAGCTTTTAAGATTTCCGGCAAATCAGAAAAATGATAATGTTCTACCTGTCCGGTTCCCCTATCAAGTATCATTAATTTGGCTGAGGGTCGAGGGTTAAGAGGGTCTTGGGCGATTAATTCTGGAGGTAATTCGTAGTTAAATTCGGTAATAAGCATAAAAGCTTTTAGATATTTTCTTTTAAAAAAGAGTTTAAATCGTCATAAACATCAGGCGGCAATTCTAAGGGCTTGTTTATTGGACTTTCTCCTGGATAACGCCAAGCGCTAATAATAAAAATTTGGCCACGTCTTTTTTGATACATAGCCCAAATTTCTTCTTTGTGGTGTTTATAAACCCTTCCCCAGTTGTT
>JAVHQB010000016.1:0-18987 GCA_036170905.1 Minisyncoccota bacterium
GGTTTCCAAAAATTACCATTCTCGGCTATAGCTGAAATATAGGACAATAATTCCAAGGGAGTAATCTGTAAATCCCCTTGTCCAATGCTAATGTTATAGGTATCCCCTAGGTGCCAATGAGGATCATCGGGACGCGATTTTTGCAGTAATGCTTCATCAGCTAAAACCCCACTACCCTCTCCCGGTAAATCAATACCAGTAAGTTTATCTAATCTAAACAATTGCCAATATTGTTTTATTCTATCCTTGCCTAAGCCTATCACGCTTCCGTAACCGCCACCTACAGTATAAAAGTAAGTATTGCAAGAGACGGCTAAAGCTTTTCTTAAATTTACTAGACCGTGCCCATCGGCTTTCCAGTCCTTAAAGACACTTTCCTTAGTTGAATCATAGGGATTGGGAATAACTACTCTGCCCTTATCTATAATATTGTCTTCTGGTGAAATGATTTTTTCATTTAAAACTGCCATAGCCATTAAAGGTTTAATGGAAGAACCTGGTGAATAGAGTCCGCTAATAGCCCTATTGAACATGGGGTGATTAGGGTCCTGAAGTAATTGCTGAATCTCGGCACTTTTGCCACCTTGACTAAAAAAATTGCCATCAAAACTTGGTAAACTAACCACAGCTAAAACCTCACCATTTTTAGGGTTCATGGCAATTCCCACCGCTTTTTTAATGCCTAAGTTTGTAGTGGATTCTTTGAGAGTGTTGTAAAAGAAATTTTGTAGTTCACTGTCTATGGTCAAAACCAAATCAGAACCATTTTGGGGCTTTTTTTCACCTATAGGCTGCCAAGTTTTTTGACGCGCATCAACTTGATAATATTCCTTACCGGAAACACCGTGTAAATAGCTCTCGTAAAACTTTTCCAATCCCATCTTCCCGACTAAATCCGATAACGGATAATGACTATATTCTTCCACCTCATTAGGAGTAATTTTGCCAACATAACCCAAAACAGCAGCATCAGTCTCGCCACCGCTATAAAGACGAGACCAACTGGGCACAATAGAAAAACCCGGAAAATTACCAGAGATTGGCTCAAACTTTTGAATCTCTTCTTGGCTAAGGTTATTTTTCAAAATAATGGGCTCAATACTTTTGTTTTTTACCACTTTACTGTCCCACCAACTATCTTCTTTGGCTAAATTAAAAAAAACATTAATTGAAGTAAAGAGGCCTTGCTTAAGGATGTTGTCTGCGGGTAAATCAGCCGGCATTAACATTAAACTATAAGATTTTATATTATCAGCTAATTTTACCCCATAACGATCATAAATTATCCCGCGAGGAGCGCTGATTATCTTATAACGAGTAGCATTACTAAGTGCCAGCTTTTCAAAAATATTAGACTTCAAAATCTGACTATTAAAAGCCAAAAATCCATAAATTCCACAAACAACTAAAACAGCAAAACGTAAAAATAGAATTGGCTTGCGGCTAATATCTGATTCAAGGTGTTCAGAGCTGTCGGGGAGATTTGGCGAATCAAACGCCATTTTGTCCATTAAAATCTCTTCTGGTTCAATTTGGTAATAATTTCTATTTCTCTTTTTAAACATGCTTTAAAAAATAGGGCTTAGCTTTCTTGACAATAAGAAAGCAGAAGAAGAAGTCTATAATGAAGTGAATGAAAGCTGCTATAAAATTATAGTCAGAAACTATCGGGTTAATAAATTTGATAAAAAGAATTGGGCCAATAACCCAAAATAAAATTAAAAAAATAAAAATATCAATTAATTGCGTAGGCTCGTTATTAATGTTTGTAAGAGAAAGACTACCAAAGAAAAATAGATTACCTAACAAAAAACCGATAGCGTAATACCCAAAAGCAGCCGACCCCAAAATAGTATCTAAAAACAAAACTAGTGGAAAAGCAAGGAAAAATAGAATTGGCAAAATAAGCTTCTGCTCTTTAAGTCCAAGGCACAGGAGGATTAAATAGGCAATTAGGCTTAGGGTTGGCCAATAATAAAATCCAGTAAGAAGTACCAGCATCCGATTAGCCAAAAACCCACCTACGATTATCGCCCAACCTATCACAAATAAAATAATTCTTCCTTTGGTAGACATAACTATCTTTTACTTGGTTGCGTTAACACTTTTACCTCGAAAGTGCGTCGGATATCTATCAGGGATTCCAAATAATAGGTCTGATTGTCCTTGTCTTCTTGCACCACTTTTCCCACAACTAGTCCCGCCAAATATTCCTTATTATCCGGAGTAGCAACCAAAAGGTCATTAATTTGGATGTCGCTTTTGAGCTGTAAATAATCTAAATAAAATTTACCCTGAGAGTTAACGGTGGCTATACCCAAAGATTTCGACCTTAGGTCCATCACACTAATTTTAGTTTTTGGACTTAGCAAATTTCTTACCAGTGAACTATGAGAATAGACATTGCTTACTACACCCAAGACAGCATTAGCCTCTCCTACAACATTCATCCCCGCCGTTATCCCGTCTAGAGTTCCCTTGTTTATCCAAAAATAACTGCCTGAATTGGAGGTATCACTTTTGAGAATTCTTGCCTCCAAACCGGTTATCTCGTTATCGCTATGAGGTATATTGGTTAAATCGGCGTTTAAATAATTGGTAATTAAATCTCGATTCTGTATTTTTACATTATTGTAATCATTGGTAAAAGCCACTAAGTGGAAAAGATTATAAAACCAGGCATTTTGACCTGTTTGTGGAGAAACAAAAAAACTTGAACTAACCAAATTTTTGTCTAAAAAAGACCTCACTGGTTTAAAAACTAAAATAATAGTCGCCAAAACTAAGAAAATAAAAGCAAGTTGTGATTTCTTTTGCCTTTGACTCATATCTTTAGTAGTTTATCTTTGAATCTTCTTCGTTAATATCTATTAAAACAGTACTAAGGCTACGTCGATTATTAACAATACGCACCATTCCCTTAATGACAGCTAAAGTGGGCTCTTCCATAAGATGTACTGGCAAGTCAGTTTCGGCGGCTATCAGTTTATCAAGACCATTAAGCAAGCTGCCACCACCAGCCAAAATAATACCCTTTTCCATAACATCGGCCACCAACTCTGAAGGTGTGTTTTCTATGGTACTTTTAATATTTTTGATAATTGTCTGCAATGAACCACCGATAGCCACTCTGACATCATCATCGGTAATTTTCACTTCTTTGGGCAAACCGCAAGTTAAATCTCTCCCTTTGATAGCTATATTTTGGCGTGCGCCTGTTTCAATGGCAGAACCAACAGCTAATTTAATTTCCTCGGCAGTTGCCTCTCCTATAGCCATTTTGAATTTATCTCTGACATACTGGATAATATCGCTATTTAATTTATCCCCCGCCACTCTGACACTTCTAAAAACAACTACTCCCCCCAAAGAGATAACAGCCGCTTCGGTGACACCACCACCAATATTAACCACCAAATTTCCCCCGGGTTCCAGAACGGGAACGCCTGCAGCTATAGCTATCGCCATAGGGGACTCTACTAATTTCACCTCGTGAGCGCCAGCATTTCTACCAACATCTTCAACAGCTTTCTTTTCCACTTCCGTCCCGCCACAAGGAATATTAATAACGGCTCTTATTCTTCTGAAGGGGAGAAAGTTTGTGCCATCACCTTTTTGCAGCTCAAGCTTGCTGAAAAAAGCTTTCAGCATTTTTTCGGTAATTTCAAAGTCAGAAATGACACCTCCTCTTAGAGGTCTCACGGCAGAAATATGGCCAGGGGTTTTACCTAACATGAGATAGGCTTCATTACCGATAGCTAAAATCTGACCAGTTTTAACGTTGATGGCTACCACTGAGGATTCTTGGATTTCTATTTTTCCATCCTTAGAAGCGATTAAAGTTTTGGTTGTTCCCAGGTCTACTGCTACATCTATAAACCAATTTTCTGGCCAATGGAAAAAAGAGGTTTTTTTAAAGGAAGAGTTATCTGATTGAGAATCTTTAAGCATAAAAATATTTTAAAATTGTAAAACTATTTTATGAGAAACGACAGCAAATGTAAATGAACGACATCTTTTAAGGCAATCACAAAAGACAGTAATAAAAGTAAGAGCAACCCCCCACCATTGATGATTGCTACTGTTTTTAGGGACAGTGGTCTCTTTCTTATTTTTTCTACTATGGCCAAGACCACTCGTCCTCCATCTAACGCAGGCAGCGGCAGAATATTTACAATGGCTAAGTTCGTTGAGAGAAAAGCCAAAAAGTTAAAGAAATAACGCCAACCTATTTGGGCCATTTGTATGCTCAGGGAAGCAATGCCTATAGGACCAGTAACTTCTGGAGTGATTCCCTGCACAAACCATTCTCTCATAACCCGGGCTAACCCTAACACCATCTCTTTGCTCAAAACAATAACATGTTTAAAGCCTTCGAAGACAGCCCTTAAAATGGGATAGCGATAATAAACCAACTCCAACAGGGAAATCCCCAAGGGGCCAGTATTTTTGGTATGATTAATATAGGGAACGGTCTTGATGTTTAAAGTTTCTCCTTTTCGTTCAACTATCAGGTTCAAATTAGGAGCTTTGTTTTCGTTGACAATTTTTTGAAAATCGGTTATTCGCTGAGGGGTAAGCTCTTTTCCATTGCTATCTACCACCTTCAAAATAATATCTCCAATCTTTAGTCCCGCTAACTGGGCTGGAGAGCTTTTGTCTATACTGGCGATTACTATCTCTGGTTTTTCTCCTACAAGAAGTACTTCATCGGAAACATCCAGGGGAAAACCTATAGTAAAAAGAATGGAAAAAATTAATCCTGCTACCAGTAAATTAGCCAAAACACCGGCTACCAAAATACCGATTTTTTGCCAAAGGCTTTTGGCAGTAAAACTGTGGGGGTTATCTTGTTCCCCACCCTCTTCACCCAAAATCCGCACAAAACCGCCAATGGGAATAGCATTTAAAGAATAAACCGTCTCACCAATTTTTTTACCAACAATTTTGGGTGGAAAACCAATGCCAAATTCTTCTACCTCAACTCCGTTCTTTTTGGCTACTAAAAAATGGCCAAATTCGTGAGCAGTAATCAAAAAACTAAAACACAAAATAAATATTACTAGCATCATAGTTAAATTGTCATTATTTCTTTTTCTTTTTCGGTAAAATTCTCGTCAATGATAGCATTAGCTTTGGTAACTATTTTCTCTATCGTTTCCTTGTAGCCAAATTTCTCATCTTCTGAAATTTCCTTCTCTTTAAAAGCATCATTCAGAAGACTCATTATTTCATCTCGAAGACGTCTTAATTCCACCCTAAAACTCTCCTTGGTTATACCAAGGTTTTTTACTAGTTCTTTACGGCGGTCTTCGGTTAAAGGCGGCAGTATTATACGAATGAGATTGATTTCTTTCACTGGCATTACGCCCAAAGAGGAAGCTGAGAGGGCTTTAAAAATAGCATCAATAGCTCCTTGGTCCCAGGGCTGAATAGTAATAGTCATTTGATTAACACCAATGTTAGCTAACCCTTTTAGGGGCAATCTAGAGCCGTAATAATCAACGTTAATATCTTCTACCATCTGCGGATTAGCGCGCCCTCCCCGTAGTTTGGCTAAGGTAGAGCCAATATTGCTATTAATCTCTGAAATTTTTGTTTCTAACTGTTTGATATTGTTATTGTCAAACATAGTATTTATTATAATTTTAAAGGCTAAATTTTAAATTTTAAGTGAATAATTAAATGTTCAAATGTTAAATGAGGATTACTGAATGCGGTTTGAAAATTGACAATTTAGGTTTTAGTTTATTTGAAAATTGTAAATTGTAAAATTGTAAATTATCATTCTAATATATTTTGTATTCCTACTTTATAAACTTTACGACTTTATAAACTTTACAAACTATTGGTTTTTATTTTAATACTTTTTCTGCTTGTTTATTTACAAGAACGGTGAAATTAGCCATTTGGGTGCTATTAAAAAACCGAACAATTTGTCCTGGTAAAAGTTTAAAGGCTAAGGGCACATAATAAATAGCCAGAGCTAACAACACAAAAAAAATTAAAGTTTTATGAGCCTGTTTCATCTTTACAAAGTTAATATCAATATAGCACTAAAGTGCTTATTATGTTTAATTATACTGAAGAAAAATATTTTCTAGCCAGAGCCTTTTGTTGATACCGCTACGCTTGTTCCAATCAATAAAATTACTTAAATCACCTGCTAAAACCGCTAATTCCTTCTGAGTTATTTTAGGCCGAGAACCTTCCAACTTGAAAGAAACTGTTGAGGCCTCTAAGTAATACTTGATAAGAAAAAGCCATTCTAATATTATCTTTTCTATTCCTGAGGAATTCTGTTTTGCCATTTTATCTAAAAAGAGGCTTTGTTTGTAAAATGGACTAGCTAGTAAATCCAAAAATTCCTTATCCACTTGTCTCAACCATTTTAAGCCGTCGGTATTAACAACTAGATTGGCAGCCATACCGGGTAAACCGCGACTACGCCAGGCAATTTCAGGAATGTCTTTACAATTCTTATAATTTTCTTTAAGCCAACTTTCTATTTGCTTAAAGGATATTTCTTTAAAATTTAGTTTCAGTAAACGGGAGACTATAGTATCTGACAACCTTTTAATATCGGTAGCCAGAAAAATCAAAACGCTATCTGGGGGTGGTTCTTCCACCGTTTTCAAAAGAGAACTGCAAGCCTCTATATTTAACCTCTCGGCATTATCTATAATGGCTACTCTTTTTCGGGATATTTGGGGTTTGTACTGTAAAAATTCTAAGAGTGGCTCTATTTGTTTCACCTTAATTTCCTTTGTTTCCGCGGGTTTCCTTTTGGGAGGAGCTATTTCCTCCCCCTCTTTTTCTTCGTCATCACTATTTTCAATTTCCTCTTCGACACTTTCTATAAAGGCTACTTCAAAAAAATCAGGATTTAAATTTTTATTGAGACTCAAACAACTTGCACAGTTTTCACACGCTTCACCTTTTAAAAGGTCATTACACATTAATTTTTTAGCAAAATCATGGGCAATCAATCTGCGACCTACTTGCTCGGGTCCTGTAAACACAAAACTCTGAGCAGTTAAATTATTAACTTGCTTGTCCAAAAACTCTCTGTTAAATTCATGTCCACAAAAGCGTTTATTATCAGTAGAGTTTACCCCCATACCTATTCTAATTTTAAAGGCTAAATTTTAAATTTTAAATGAATGACTAAATAATTAAATTCTTAAATGAGATTCACGTGCTTGTTTCTGTGTCCTGTATTGTCCCATCGAAGCTCTGTTAAAGTTCCTATCGAAGTTCCTATCAAAGTTGAACTTCCATAATTTTTCCCATAATTCTTATACAACACTCCATTTCTAGTATGAAGATAAAAGAAATACACTGAAACTGAAGGCTGCGTTTTAATAATTTAGATTTGATTTAAAATTTAAAATTTAGCCTTTAAAATTTAGCCTTTAAAATTTATATATCGTATTCTTGCTTTACAAACTTTAAGGACTTTATAAACTTAGCTGCTCCTAACGACCGCTATGTGTAATGATGCTCTTTTTGTAAACCTCTAAGTTATCTAAGACCACCCCAGTACCCTTAGCGACACAAAAGAGAGGCTCTTCGGCTATATAGGCATTGACTCCAGTGGCCTTGCGGAGCAATTCATCAACATTGCGAAGCAGGGCTCCTCCGCCAGAAACTATCATTCCCCTATCCATAACATCAGCTGCTAATTCTGGAGGTGTTTCAGACAAAACATTTTTTACCGCCTGAATAATTTCTTTCATTGGACCATTAATGGCTTCTGCGATCTCATTCGCCGTCAAGGTAAGGTTACGAGGAAGACCTTCTGTCAGGTCCAGGCCCCTGATTTCCATCTCGCTTTTTTCGCGCATAGGTAGTGCCGTGCCGATTTTCATCTTCACTTCCTCGGCTGTTCTTTCTCCAATAGCCATGTTGTATTTCTTGCGGATATATTCCACTATAGCTTCGTCCATTTTATTACCAGCTACGCGCACGGAGGCGGAAACGACTATACCCCCTAAGGCTATCACAGCGACTTCAGTAGTCCCCCCTCCAATATTCACAACCATATTTCCTGCAGCAGAGTTGATAGGAATGTTGGCTCCCAAAGCTGATAGAATTGGCTCTTTAACTACATAAGCTTCGTGAGCACCCGCTTCTCGCGCTGCATCAATAACAGCCCTTTTTTCAGTAGAAGTAATTCCCACGGGAACAGAAATCATAACGTCTGGTTGAAAAATATGCCAGTTTCCCATGGCTTTGTTAATAAAATAACGCAGCATAGCTTTAGTGACGCGATAATCAGCAATTACTCCATCTTTCAGGGGTTTGTAGGTTCTAATAATTTCTGGCGTTCTGCCTAACATTTCCCGCGCTTCCGCTCCTATGGCCACTATTTTATTATCATCCACCGAAATAGCCACCACTGAGGGTTCATTAATTACCACGCCTTTTTTGGGTACAAATACCAGTGTATTAGCAGTACCTAAGTCAATACCTAATTTGCGAATGATCATAAAATAATTTTTCACTAGTTAATTGTTTTCCCTATTAAAGCAAAAAACTGGTAAAAATGCCAGTTTCAGTTTATCTTAAAAATACTTCTTTTTTAACTAAGTAGCATCTCTTTACGTCCAATATCGGCTCCTAGCTTTTGAAGTTTTTCGTCTAATTTTTCATAACCCCTGTCCACTTGATAAGCGTTGGTAATAATACTCTCTCCTTGAGCCAAGAGAGCTGCAATAATGAGGGCTGCTCCGCTCCTGATATCAAAAGAATTGATGGTTTGCCCATAGAGAGGCGTGGGGCCATTAATGATGGCCCTATGAGGATCGGCAATAATAGCATTCGCCCCCATTTTGTTAAGCTCATCTATATACTTAAGCCGACCCTCAAACATAGTATCAAACAAGAGAGAAGAACCAGTAGCTTGAGTAGCTAAGACTCCAAAGACAGACTGCAAATCTGTAGGAATACCTGGATAAATCTGGGTTTGAATTTTAGAAGCTTTCAGCTGGTGGGAGGGCAATACTTGAACATCTGTTAGGCCGTTATGGCCTTTTTTGAAAGTAAAGGCTCCGCCCATTTCTATGAGTTTTTTGAAAACCAAATCCAAATGCTCGGGCACAACATTTTTTACTAAAAGGTGGGAATGCAAAGCCATGCCCATAATGATATAGGTACCAGCTTCATTAGTATCGGGAATTAAAGTATGTTTAGTTCCGTGTAAAGTTTTTACTCCCTCTATCTCATAAATATGGGACCCTTTAGTTTTAATCTTAGCTCCCATTTTATTTAAAAAAGAAACCAAATCTTCTACATGAGGTTCTGTAGCAGCAATTTTCAAGATAGTTTTCCCCGGAATAAGAGAAGCTAACATCAAAACATTTTCCGTGGCAGTCACACTAAACTCCTGAAGAATAACCTTAGCTGCGTGGAGGTGATTGCGGCGAATAAAATATCTATCTGGAAAAACTTGGACTTTAGTTCCCAGCTCTTCTAGGGCAAGAAGGTGAGTGTCTATGGGACGAGCCCCGATGACACAGCCGCCTGGTTGTCTAAGTTCAAAGGAAGGAAAACGATGAGTTAGGGGAGCCATCAGGAGAACCGAAGCTCTAATTTTTTTTACCAGATCTTGATTGAGTTTTTTTAAGCTCAAATGTTCTGGACTAATTTTTACGGTATTTTTATCCAGCCATTCTACTTTAGCGCCCAAACTTTCAAGAATTTCGATTAATTTTAAAATATCTTGAATTAAAGGAACATTTTTAATTATAGACGGTTCTTTGGTTAAGAGAGTGGCTACGAGTATTGGAATAGCCGCATTTTTAGAACCAGAAACTTCAATTTCCCCCCTGAGAGAGTGTCCACCCTGAATAATAAAAACCTCTGCCATAAATAATCTTTAAATCAATAATTTACCTACACCTTTTTTCCAAACCCGTCCTTTCTGCCACACGAGCTGTCCACCAACAATCACCGTCTCTATACCCTCGCCATAATTTAAAGGGTTTTGGTAACTCCCCCCACCTTTAAGCTTGTCCGGATTAATAATCACTATATCAGCTAAATAGTCTTTCTGCAAAAATCCTCTGTCTGAAAATCCTGCCAAAAGGGCTGGTTGGCTAGTAATTTGAGCCAGGGTCTGAGGCCAACTATCTGCGGCTGCATGGGCCACACGATTTTCTAATAAATGATTAAAACCACTAAAAACATTGGGACCATAAACATTCCCTTCTGAAGCAAAAGCAGAATCTACGCTTACATACCCTGCCGAACTATCCCACCAATCATCGCCTAATTTATAAGGGATAAGGATGCTAATATCGCTTTCTGGAAGAAGGTGAATAATTCTTTCTAGCGCCTCGAGAGTATTAACACCCCAATTGTTACTCATTTCTTCTATAGTTTTTCCTCGCAGGAATTGAGGAACTGGTGAACCAATAAGAATTGATTCTTGAACTATTTTGGCCAAATTTTTTATTGAGAGTGGTTTTTCTTTTAAAGCTTTTTTCACTTTGAAAATATCCCAAGGAATAAGGTCATAGGGCCAGAGCTTAAAGATAATTTTAGACCCTTTCTTATTTTGTTCTTTGACAGTCTCTAAAAGAATTTCTTTCTTCGCACGGCATCCCAGAAGAAGGCAATTTATAGCAATGGTTATCTGATTATCCAAAGAGAGTTGGCCGAGCTTTTTAATAAGAAGTTCATCGGGAACACTATCAGAAAAGAAAATCATCAAATTTTTTCCTCTTTTGCTCAAGGCAGGAACTAGTTCATTTATTTGCTTTAAAATTTCCTCACCCTTTTCTTTGGCAAATTCTAAAGAAACTCCCGCTAAGCAGGCTTTGGTTTGGTCTAGAAAAAGAGATAGTTGCAAGGGCGTGCTTATCCCCCATCTGCGAGCCGTCTCCCA
Source organism: Minisyncoccota bacterium (assembly GCA_036170905.1). GTDB lineage: Bacteria > Patescibacteriota > Minisyncoccia > UBA6257 > JAVHQB01 > JAVHQB01. Next base: position 10,892 of record JAVHQB010000016.1, read on the forward strand.
CCCTAAAAAAGAAGATAGATTTACATTTAGGGGAGACCTGGTATAGGTCATCAAAAATTGTTCTCTTAAATTGCCACCTCCCCTTTCTGTTTCTAAGCTAGTATTTTGGTGGATTTTAGGAAGGAAGCTTTTGAAAACCGACTGACCATTACCGCCAATTACAGCCGTGGTTATCCCTTGCTTGATTAAAAATGAATCATCAAGGGAATTGCCGTCAGTATAGGAAATATCAAGTTGACTATTTAAATCAATAAAACCAGGGGAAATAATTTTGCCATCGGCATTAATAATTTTTGTACCAAAGCGGCTTTGCGTCACTTTGCCAATGGTTTCAATTTTTCCAAAGTGAATTAACAAATCTGCCTGCTCCAGTATATTGTCAGGGCGACCGTTAAATATCCAACCATTTTTTATTAAAATGTCCGACACACTGCTATGGTTTTAATTGTTAAACACCCAAAAGCGATAACCAATAAAGTTAAAGATTGTGCCAAAGAAGCTGGCTATTAAAGCCGCCAAAGTTCCCCAAAAGTGAGGACTTAAAGACCAAAAATTAAAATGATTAATCAAGGATGCCAAATTAATATTAATGGCAAGGGCTATAAGGCTCACTAAAAGAAATTTGGATACGCGTTCAATATGAGAACTCTTTTGTTGAAAATTACTAAAACTAAAATGACTGTTAAAGTAATAACTATTTCCTAGCGCCAAGATAAATGAAAGAGACTTGAAAAGGATGTAATACCAACCGGTAGTTTTATTTTGATTGAAATAAAGTAAAAAACTCAGAAAACCCAAGTCCACTAAAGTATTCAAAACTCCTATGATTAAATAACGAGTCGCAATGGTAAACCGAGGATATTTTTCTCCGATCGTAAAAAGGGTTAAGTTGCCGGCAAAGTAGAGTAAACCAATTAAGAAACGAAGATTATAAATCCAAGAAATATCTGTATTCAAAATAACGCCCCATAAAAAGAAGGCTCCCAAAGAACAGATAATCACCAAGGTTTTTAAACTCGGTTTTAAATTCATGCCCAATTATTTAATAAGAAAGCGGTCGAGGAAATATAACATCAAACCAATCGCGGACATCGTTCCCGCTAATAACCAAAATCTAGGAGTAATACGCGTTTCTGGATATTCCATTCCCTGTTCTTTCAAAAGAGCTTCATAGTGGTGATGAATAGGCGTAGAAAGAAATATTTTTTTATGCCTAATCTTCTTTGACAAAGTTTGAATAATTACCGAGCCAGATTCAAATACTAAAATAAAAGCAAAAAATGGCAAAAACATAGAAGTGTTTGTCAGCATAGCCACCACCCCTAAAACAATTCCTAAAGACATGGCTCCGGTATCACCCATAAAGAATTTTGCCGGAAACATATTGTACCATAAAAAAGGTACAAGAGCGCCGATTATAGTCACCAAAAAGGCGGCCAAATCATAACGGCCCTGGGTAAAGGCAACCACCGCCATAGCAATAAAGGCTGCCATCAAAACTCCCCCGGCCAGCCCGTCTAAACCATCTGTTTCATTAGTAGAAAAGGCTGTCGCCACAATAATAAAAATGAAATAAAGAACATACCAAATTCCTAAAGAAAAGTTGCCTACAAATGGCATCCTTACCACGTCGAATTGTAATTTAGCATAAAACCACCAAGCCCCAATAATAGCTACTAAAGCATATAAAAGTATTTTGTGCCTCATTTTGAGGCCACCCCCTTTACCGCCTATATGGAGAAAACCCAAAATATCATCTGCCAACCCAATGAGAGCCGCCGCTACCATAGCGCCTAAAGGTAAATATGTTTGCGAGCGCGAGAGGAATGATAAATTGCCCCAAAACCCATCAAAAGTACGGCTTAGAATAACCAAAACTACGATAATAAGTAAAACGGACCCCCAAATAATCACACCGCCCATAGTGGGCGTTCCCGTCTTATACATGTGCATGTTGGTAAAAATGGGAGTGTCTCCGTCATTTCTAATTTGTTTCCCGGCTTTAATTTTGATTAAGAATTTCAGGACAAACGGAGCCATCACGAAGCCACTCACTAGGGCCATTGTGCCTAAAAGAATTAAGCGAATCATCTGACCCATAACAGAGTTAAAAGCGATTGCCATAATGTAGAATAATAATTTTATTATAACAACCTTTCTCCCGACATTCGCCAACTGGCGAAGCGGAATCAAGAACGTTTAATTAAAATATATCTATTTTAATTATAGCACCAAGTGGGGCTGAATTAAATTGTCAGTCTGGCTTGCTTAAACTGGTTGTAAATCAACCAAGAATCGCCAGAACGATCGGTAGAACCCAAGACAATGCTTGCTATAGTTTGACCATTATTTAAACGATAAATTAAAATCAGGCATCCCCCTGCGTTATCAGTAGTTCCTGTTTTACTTAGCCACAAGCCGCTAATCTTATCAATCAACTCGTCCGTGTTTCTTACATTATGCTCAATACCACTAACCGATTTAAAAGAAATATAGGGTAAGCGACTGGTGGTGCCAATTAGGTAATAATTATGATAAATATAATTAACTAGGGTAAGCAAATCGGAGGCATTGGAAAAATTTCCCTTTTCATCCAATCCAGTGGTGTCAAAAAAAGCCGTTTCCTTCATGCCTATGTCTTTGGCTTTCTTATTCATGAGCCCGATAAAACGATTATATCCCACCCCTTCGGCAAGGGCCACAGCCGCATCATTACTAGAAAAAACTAATAAATCACTGAAGAGATTTTTCACGGTTAATTTTTCACCAATTTGCAAATAATCGCCATTACCGTAGGTGTCTACCGCGCGTTTGGAAACTGTAAGAATTTTGTTTAAATCTAAATTATCGAGTGTAACTATCGCTGTCATTAATTTTGAAAGTGAAGCAATATTCACAAAAACATCCGGATGCTTGGAAAAATAAATTTCTTTGGTGTCTAAATTAGCCACAATTAAGGAGCGTGCTTTTAATTGCGTCTCCAAAGCGACCCACTCAGGTTTTGGAGAGTAGTTAAAATTGCCAATGGCTGTCTCTTCCTTTACGTTTTTTTCTAATTGTTTGCCTTGAAGGTAATGGTAATAACCACAAATAAAAATCGCTGCTAGTAGGGTAAACGCTAGGCCCGACTTTGCTAAAAACTTTAGGTTATTGGTACGATTTGATTGCAGAAAATTTTTGGTCATGGCTTATTCGCTAGCTTTAACAGGCTCAAGGCCAGTACTAGTAACATCGTTTAATAAAGCTTGCAAATCCTTGGTGTGATATTCCTCATAATGCGGCAGTTCTTCGATTCTTGAAAGTCCCAGGTGCTTTAAATAATTAGCTGTAATAGAATAAAGAAAGGCATTGCTGCGATTAGGATTATTTCTTCTTTCAACTAGTCCCCTCAAAACTAACTGATGAAGAATATAACCAGAATTCACCCCCCTGATCAAATCTATCTGCGATCTCCCTATAGGTCCCCGATAAGCCACTATAGTGAGACATTCTAGAGCCGTCGACGTTAGTTTCTCTTCAAACACCCCTGATACTAATTTTTGGACAGACATTTGATTAGTGGCCTTGCTTAGGATCTGATAGGTTTCGTCATGCTCAAAAAGAGTAAGGCCACTTGTCTCCTCTTCATATCTTTTTTTCAATTCTTCTAAAGCTTTTTTGACCTCGGCTTCTGCTTCCCCGGAGGCTTTCACAAGGATTTCAAGAGAAAGGGGTTCCCCGCTCGTAAATAACAAACTTTCTAAAACAGAAATTAAAATCATATTTCTTAATTAATATTTTCCGCTGACTCTACTTCAATTTCACCAAATAAATCATCCTGTTGAACTTTGACTTTATTATCTTTTAAAAGCTCCAAAAGAGCCAAAAAAGTAATCAATATCTCCTCTCTGGCTACCTCTCCATTTAAAGAATTAAAATGGATTTTGCTTTTAGCGGCTGCCAATCTTCCTAAAATACTCGCAATTTTATCTTGCAAGGAAATAACCGGAAGCCTAATTGCTGCCTCTGGCGGCTGAAGAATCAGCTGACTTTCCAATTTTTGAAAAATTAGCTGGCAAGCTTCAGTCAAATTCTTTGCCCTTATTTCTTTCGGCGGAGTAAAGACAATAGTTTTCCCCACCCAAGAAGGACGGCCAAACATTTTAGGCTGTAAGCTCCAGCTATTAGCCAGATTTAAGCCCAAATCTTTAAACAATTTATAAAGGGCGAGACGGGCTTGAAGGTCTATAATCTCTTCTTTCTCTTCTGAGGTAACTTCAAGAGTGGGAAGGATAGAACGGGATTTAATCAAAAGAAGAGTGGCTGCCACTTGTAAAAAATCAGCTACATTTTCCATATAATCCCCCTTGACTTGAGCAACCCAGGCCAAATAATCTTCGGTTACCGAGGATAAGGAGATTTCCGTGATTTCCAAATGTTTCTCCTCTATTAATTTAAGAAGCAGCTCTAAGGGTCCGCTAAATTTTTCCAGAGTGACTACAAAACTCATCATAGCTAGCCCATTTTGAACACCAAATTTATAACCTGAACTTCCCAGTTGTTTTCTAGCTCTTTCCAATAATGGTAGCCTTCTCGTTTATATTCTACTAACGGCTCATGCTGACCGTAACTGCGCAAAGTTGTGCTATCGGGTAAATCATTCATCTGCACTAAGTGATCCATCCATAAAAGATCGCGTAATTTGAGACATAAATTCAAGACTGTCCCGCTCCAGACTTCTCCCAAGTGATTTTTATCTTCTTTAATCTTTTTATTTAAATAATCATTCACTAACCGATTAATTTCGTTTCGATTCTTAGCTTTTTCAATCTCTTGAACAACCGTTTGGTCAACTTGTGGTACCCATTGTCCTAATATTTTGATTAGCTCGCCTACTCCTTGAGAAGTAAAATTCTCACCTAGGGTAGCTTGCAAAACCAACTCTAATTGATGGGCAATAATTTCCGACAGTAATTGGACAAGGTCTTTTTCTAAATGGTTTTCTAAAAGTTTCTGCCTTTTGGCATAATAAGCTTGACGTTGCTTATTTAAAACATCATCATACTCCAAAATATGCTTGCGCATATCGTAATTCATCCCTTCTATTTTAGCCTGAGCTGATTCGACTGCTCTACTTATTAAAGGATGACTAATAGCTTCATCCTCTGGAAGATTCATTCTACTCATTAAATTGGAAATATTTTGAGGAGCAAAATATTTCATTAAATCATCTTCAAGAGAAATAAAGAATTGTGAAGAGCCGGGATCGCCCTGTCTGCCAGCGCGACCACGAAGTTGATTGTCTATGCGGCGAGATTCATGCCTTTCCGTTCCTATTACATGTAAGCCTCCTACAGCTAGAATTTTATTTCTTTCTTCGGCATCTATAGGGTTACCCCCGAGAACAATATCTACACCTCTACCAGCCATATTGGTCACCAAGGTTACCGCCCCAAACTTACCTGCCTGGGCAATAACAGAACCCTCAGCTTCATGATTCTTAGCATTTAACATTCTATAGGACACACCTTCTACATCTAATAATTGTCCGAGTTTTATATTTTTCTCTGGAGATACTGTGCCTACCAAAAGGGGTTGGCCAGTAGCGTGCCTAGCTTTAATTTCTTTGACCACTGCCATCCATTTCCCCTTCTCTGTTCTAAAAATTTGATCGGCTAAGTTTTTTCTCACGAGTGGTTTATGAGTAGGAATACTTACCAATTCTAACTTATAGACGTTTTTAAACTCTTCTGCTGAAGTAACCGCCGTTCCCGTCATACCACTTAGCTTATTGTATAGTCTAAAATAATTTTGAATAGTGATAGTGGCTCCCGTACGGCTTTCTTCTTTAACAGTTACGCCTTGTTTGGCCTCAATGGCTTGATGCAAGCCTCCAGTATAGCGATGTCCATATTTAATGCGTCCAGTGAACTCGTCTACTATGAGAACTTCACCATTTTTGACTATATAATCGACATCTTCTTTGAAGAGCTCTTTAGCCTTTAGACTCTCTTCTATATAATGGACATTACCAATGCCAGATTCATCGAAAATATCCTTGCCAAAAATTGTTTCTATTTTATCTAACCCTTCCTCCGTGAGGCTAACTGTTTTAAATTTATGATCAACAATATAATCTTTATCTAAATCTAAACGATTCACTATTTTAGCGAATTGTCTATAAATCATGGCAGCATTCTCATCTGGCACAGCAATGATTAAGGGAGTTCTGGCTTCATCAATTAAAATACTATCAACTTCATCCACAATGGCATAATGGTGCCCCCTGGGAACCTGTACCTGTTCTTCCAAAGTAGCGGCTAAATTATCACGTAAATAATCAAAACCGAACTCAGTGTTGGTGCCATAAGTAATATCAGCTCCATAGGCCTCCTTACGTGAAATTGGCTTCAGATATTCATCCGTGACCATAAAGCTGCCTTGGGTATCTCTTTGCTTGTCTTGGAGCTCTGCTTGATCTACTGTTGTTTCTTTTAAAACCAAAGTGTGCTCATTGGTACTTTCAAAATTCACTTCCTCCTTGCCTTTATAAAGATAAGAATTGTCCTGCACTATACAAGCCACCTTTAGTCCTAAAAAATCGTAGATCTGTCCCATCCAAGTAGTATCACGTCGGCTTAAATAATCATTAACAGTCACCACATGAACACCCTGGCCTTCTAGAGCATTCAGATACGCGCTCAAGGTCGCCACCAGCGTTTTACCCTCACCTGTTTTCATTTCTACTATCTCTCCCTTGTTAAGCGCAATACCGCCCAAGAGTTGTTCGTCGAAGTGCTTTTGTCCCAAGGTTCTGCTAGAGGCAATTTTTACCAAAGCAAAAGCTTCCGGTAAAATCTTCTCTGGGCTTCCTCCCTCTTGAACCATTTTTTTTAAAGAGAGACTACGATTCTTAATCTCTAAATCACTCAGACTATTCAACTGAGATTCTAAGCTATTTATTTTGGTAACAAGCACCCGATTTTTACTTAAAAATCTTGTATCTGTATCCGGCCACAGAAAATCAAACCAGTTTTTCATAATTTAATTTAGCTTATCAATTTTCCCTTACCCGCCCAGCGAAAAGAATAACCCTGAAGAATTAAACCTGATCTTTCCCTTTCCTTTTTTGGTTAATCTTTTTTTCCTTTTTATGTACCAACTGTTCTTTGAGGTTTTTAACACTCTCATCTAAAAGCCGTTTAAAATTATCGCCTTCTTTCTCGGCCACCAAGTTATCTTTTAATATCTCTAGGGTCAGTTTTACTTTTAAACAATTGCCTTTTTCGTGATGAACCCCTAAAGAAACCACTGTAACCTTTAAAAGAGTTTCTGCGCCAAATCTTTTTGTAAATTTATCTAAACCTGCCGTTTTCTTTTCAATCAGACTTGTCCAATAATCATTTAACTTAAAGCCCTGACTATTTATGGCAGTTTTCATAAGTTAAGATGATTTAAATTGATTATGGTTATTATACCAAAACTGCCATTAAAAACCAATGAGGAGCGACTAAACAAAAAGCGCGAGGAAATCGCGCTTTTGTTAGGAATCAATGTTTACTAGAGGAAGTTTGTCTCCCCTCTGGGAGAGCTCAACTTCTCCTTGCGACAAGATTATCTCTTGCCGTGCTTTTTAGCAGTTTTCTTAGCTCCTTTCTTAGCTCCTTTCTTAGCTACTTTTTTAGCGGCTTTTTTCTTAGCCATATTGTTAAAGAGTTTATTTTTTACTTTATCTTTTACCGTGTAAAAACTAAATTGTCGACCTAAGCGACCCCATCAATTTATTTTTTATACTTTGAAAATTGTTTTTAAATTCTTTCTTAATAATTTTATCACAAGCATTTCAAAAATCAAGTATCTCTTATCTAATTATAACAACCTTTCTCCCGCCAACGGCGGGATCAAGAACGTTGAAATTAAAACTTGCCTTATATATTTTAATTATAACAACCTTTCCCTTCGCTCAAGAATGTTTAATTAAAATATCTCTTTATCTATTTTAATTATAACAACCTTTCCCTTCGCTCAAGAATGTTTAATTAAAATATCTCTTTATCTATTTTAATTATAACAACCTTTCTCCCGCCAACGGCGGGATCAAGAACGTTGAAATTAAA
>JAVHQB010000016.1:19087-20547 GCA_036170905.1 Minisyncoccota bacterium
TAATTATAACAACCTTTCTCCCGCCAACGGCGGGATCAAGAACGTTGAAATTAAAATAGGTCTATATTTGCTTTAATCATAGAAGTTTTTAATACAAATGCAAGCGTGAACAACTTAAAAATCGCAAATTTTAGAAAAGTTTATGGAGAATTATAAAAATAACAAAATAGTTGTCTAGAAACTCAGAAAAAACTCTTTCTTTAACCTTATTTTACTAAAACTCTCCCAAAAAATTGATTTCAGGGACTAATTTTAAATTAAATTTTTCTAAAACTGCTTGCTGCGCTAAGGAAATTAAAGAGAAGACATCTTGAGATCGGGCCTCTCCTAAATTTACAAAAAAATTACAATGTTTTGGAGATATCTGGGCATTACCTATCCTCTGTCCTTTCAAGCCGCTTTTCTCTATGAGCCAACCAGCAGGAATATTTTCCTTAAAAAGAGAAAATATTTCAGTGCTGCTTTTTAAATCTTTGTTTAACTCTTTTAAGGACGGATTTTTAAAGACACTGCCTGCGCTAGGGTATTCCAGGGGTTGTTTTTGTTTTCTCTCATTAAGATAATTGAGAATTTTCTCTCTACCGAGTTGGAGATTACCACTTTCTAGGCTAAACGAAACCGACCAGATAATCTTTCCTCCTTGTTTAAAAAGACTGTTACGATATCCAAAGCCACAATCGGCGTTTTTATAAGTTTTGAAGGCACGTTCTAGGGTGTCATAAGCATAGACTGATTCAATCTGGTCCTGCATACTCCCACCAAAAGCCCCCGCATTACCAAAAACTGCTCCTCCAACAGACCCGGGAATACCAGCCGCCCATTCTAGACCAGTTAAAAATTGGGAAGTCGCGCTGCAAAATTGAACTAAAGCCCCTAGACTAACTCCACTGCCTACCCCTAACTCTACTTTGCTCTCACCCCATTCTTTTTTATTTATTTTTTGGTTGTCCAACTTAATTACTAGCCCTTCGTACCCTTTATCAGAAACCAGGATATTGCTTCCTCCGCCCAAAACATAAACTGGCTGTTTATTTTTCTCCGCCCAATCAAGAGCCTCTAGTAACTGCCCGGGGGTTTTGGGCCTCGTAAAATATTTAGCTTTGCCACCGATTAAGTAGGTTGTCAGTGGGGCTAAAGAAACATTTTCTAAAATATGGGTTCCTGCTTTACTCATAGCTTTAGGCTAAACCCAGGTCTTTATCAATGCTTTGCATCGCTCCTAAGGTTATTTCCACAAATTCCCTTAAGGGTAATCCCAATAATTCCTCGCACTTAGAGATATTAACCCTGTTGGCCCTCTTGGCAAAACTTTTTTCTTTAAAACGTCGCAGCACATTATCTGCTTGTACTTCTTTTATTTTATGAGAGGGTAAAACCAGCGTTGTTGCTACTATGAGACCGGTGAGAGAGTCAACACAATAAATAGCTTTGGCCATTAAAGTAACTGGAGGCAACCCATG
>JAVHQB010000017.1:0-4804 GCA_036170905.1 Minisyncoccota bacterium
AAACCAACAATCACTAAGGGCAGGGTAGCTAATACCAAAAACCATAGAGTCTTGTGATTATAAAGCCCATCCGAAGCAAGCTGAGATTTGCGGTTAAAACCTAAGCTTATAATTGTAAGCCAATCTTTGAAAAAATAAATCACCAGGGCTAATAATGTTCCTATATGGAGAGCTACATCAAAAGCCAGTCCGGGGTCATTGATTTTAAACAGCCAGGGCAAAATCATAAGGTGGGCTGATGAAGAAACTGGCAGAAGTTCAGTTAATCCTTGAACTAAACTCAAAATAATTAGGGCAAACATATTAAGAAGAGTTTTTTATTTTGCTAATATAAGCGCAATATTCACAATCTTTGTTTTGCGGGGGCGGGGTATCTTTATCAAGACATTCTCTCATTTCCCCCAGGGTTTTTTCTATCCAGTTATCGTTACCAGTGTAACTTATTAATTCGACTGCAAATTCTAATTTAGCGTCAAAAGCTTTCTTATCCTTTAAACCGTTACAATAAACAAAATAACCGGTATCAGAAACTTTATATCCATTTTTTCGCAGGAGCCATTGATATACTTCTATCTGACGCTTGTAACCCTCATGATAATTTTGGCCATCATTTAAATCAATTTTTCTAGTAGTACTAGTCGCCTTATAGTCGACTACCATTAACTCTCCCTTGGAGTTAAGCCAGATGTCGTCTACTACCCCAAACACCTCAAAATGAGCGGGCGAATACTTGAATCTAATTCCTTTAAAATTTTCCTGCCACTCTTTAAGATGCTCGTCTCTTAAAGGCACGGCATTAATACCATATTTTTCCATCAGTGGATGGCTTGTTCCCTTAATCCTATGGATATCAAACTCCTTTTTTAGGAGGGTATCCACAGCATTGTTAAGAGTAAAAGGAAATCCTGGCGGACGTCCAATACCCATTTTTAAATCAAAATAAAAACAGCGAGGGCAATCCTTATAAAGCTCTATTTTACTTCGGCTCACTTTACGGTAACTTGAGGAGGGGCAGATAGGAACAACCATTGACTGTTTGCTGCTTTCTTCCACTGACTTTGGATCAAATAAATTAGTTTGCATAAATACTTGTTTCTATAATATAGCATAACTTTACGGCATCTTTAAGCTTTTATTGACTAGAATCTAAAAAGACCAGCTTTTATTAGCGGTCTTTTTTGTTATAACTATTACTTACCGAAATTCCTTTTTCTCTTGGTATAATCCTGAATGGCTAGTTTTAAATCCTTAACTGTAAAAGCTGGCCAATATTTTTTACAAAAATAAAATTCTGCATAGGCCGATTGCCATAAAAGAAACCCAGATAAACGCATTTCCCCCGAAGTTCTGATAATCAAATCTACCGGTGGTTGATTGGCCAAATATAAATTCTTTTCTATGTTTTCTTGATTAATGGCTTTTCCTTCCCGAGCAATCTTTCGGCAAATGGAAACTATTTCTGACTGCCCCCCATAATTCAGGGCTAAATTCAGATTTCCTTTTACAACTTTGGGTGCAATGCGTCGGCTTTCAGCAATCAAGTCTTTTATGGGTTGGGACAGTTTATTTTCTTCGCCAATAATATTAATCTTTATACTCTCTGCGTCAAATTCTTTAATATACTTTTTGATGCTCTTTTGGAAAAGATTCATCAAAAAACTAACTTCTTTTTGGTTTCTTTCCCAATTTTCCTGAGAAAATACATAACAAGTAACCGATGGTATCCCCAGAGAAAAACAAGCTCTGGCTATAGTTTCCACATTTTTAGCGCCTATTCTATGCCCTTCATTGACAGACAGTCCTTTGGCCTTGGCCCAACGTCTATTGCCATCAATAATAAAACCTATATGTTGGGGAATCTGGGTATCCATATAATTAAATTAATTTTTTATAAACTACTAAGACTGAGCTTCTGTTGAATCCATTGGCAGATTTTTCGTCAGGTTAGAATCTTGGCTGGGAATATTCTGAACGCAACAGTGAAGACAGTTCTTGATAGGAAAGAGTAATTTCTTGAGCGCCTACTGCATAAGGAGCCACCTGATAGGGGTCAAAGAAAAAAGTGACACCCTCTGGAGTAAAAATGAATTGTTTGTAATTATCTTCCTTGGGACCAGCTCCTTCTTCTAACCAAGTGTTATCTTGAAATTGCGCTTTTTCTAATTCTGCTTTAAGTCTTGGTTTAATTAAATTAGACAATCCGTTAAGATAATTAACCTGATCGGCAAAAATATCTTTGGTTGTTAAAACTTGATTAAGGTTTTTATCATAATTAAATGTGATTGTAGTAAAGTTGCCATGAGCGCCTCCGGTATCAGTATTTACATCAAATTTGAGGCTGACTGTTTTATCGGAAATATAACTTTCATAGCCAATGTCTAAACTTCCAATAGCGCTGCTGATATCACTAAGACCGCTGACGTTTTCCTTAAAGCCTTTTTCTTGCGCAACAATAAAGCTTGTAACGGTTTCATTGAGAATAGTAGATTTGGTTAAAGGATATTTTATATGAATAGACCCGTCTTTTAAGCTTTCGCTAATTACTTTTTCCTGTATTATAAACGGATAAAACGGATTTAAGGGGTTTTCCTTAAAACCGTGGCTCAAGATTCCCCATGCCACTAAAATTAGAACAATTAAAATACCAAAAACAGTTCTTTTCTTCATAGTTTTATTATTAAGCATATTATAGCATTTTACCAGCTGCCGCTCCCGCCTCGGCTAGAAACCCCCCTGAAGCGAATCTATCTAAAGGGCTAGCACAGAACTCTGAACTGGAAAAAACATTTAAGTTATTCTTTCTCTAAGTAAATAAGAAACAAAAAAACACTTTTTTAGGGTGTTTTTTTATTTTTTCTTGAGTTTGGCTTTAAGAATTGCTCTTTTATTAGCTAACCTCACTTTTTTAGGTTTTCTAGCAGTCATATTTTAAAAAATAAATATCTTAACTTTTTTATTCTAACATATTCCCTTTTGATATACAATTTCCACCCAATAGCTAACGGACTATTATTAACCAATTTGCCTATTGACAAATAATTAAAATTTGCTAAACTGTTTATAGTTGGTCAGTTCGCAAGAGTTGATTAGCTCGCAATTAGGTCCCGCAAGGGTCCTTTTTGTGTTTATAGAGTATTCCTCCTTTATTTAATTCAATTTAAAAAGCCCCGTATCATTTACGGGGCTTTTTCATTCAAGAGCTTATGCGATAGTTGTGATAAGAAATGCCTGGGGCGGCATAGTTATACCTATAGCCGTGGTCTCCCAGCCACTCTAGAAAATCAAGAAGTCCAGTACGACTGAGGGGGGCGTTAGAGAAAATAGTGACACTCTTCTCTTCCGCATCATCTTGACACACGTTCACAGAGATATCCTCCTGGGGCTTAGAGAGAACGAGATTACTGTCAGTATCAGTGATAAGGGCTTCTGCAGGAGTGATTAACTCCTCTATCCTCTTTCTAACTTCTTGTGAGACTCCCATCTCATCCTCCTTTTGGTTATCTAGGCCAACTACGAGAACATTTGCAAATATAACCATTGTTCTCAAGCCAGATCAAGAAATTGTTAATTCCAGTGGCATCAATCCAAGAGTCTGATTTCACAAAGATTATACCTTCCGATCCCTTTTCAATTTCGATGCTAATGCTGCTAAACTTAGAGTCCATCCAGAATCGCTTTCCATTTGTAGTTATTCTGTATTTGCCAGAATAACGCTTCCTAGCTTCAGCTATTACCTCTTTCCAGTTGATGCGTTTCCTATCCATAACAACCTCCCCTTGCCAGATTTAAAGAACTATCAAATTACTGTGTTATAACACATGGACCAAAACAAGTCAAAAATCGCCTATGTCGGTTTAATTTTATATAGTGGCTAAAAGGCAAAGTCTGCTTTGTTAACTAAAAACCTCTGGGTTAATTACCCAGAGGTTTTCTAATCCTTTTTATACTTCTTTACTCGATTGCTATTTCAAAACCTTATCGCCATTTTTTGATAAAAAAGGGATTCTTTACTGGATGAGGAATCAACATTCCCGGGGCTAATAAAATAGCAAAGGCAGCTGGAACCGATAAAATAGCAATGGTAATAAATAAAATGTTTCCTCCAAAATATTTATAAACAATACCGCCTAGCAAACCAAAACAGGCTGTTGAAATTCCTTGGGTGGTATTATCAACAGCATAAGCAATGGCCACTTTTCCCGGGTTTAAGTGGCGAGAAAATATTGAAGACCAGGCTGGCATATACATGGCCATACCCAAACCTTGCATGCAAGCTGCTAAGTATAGAGCTATAGGATCTCTAACCGCTATATAACATATAGCTGTCAAGCCAGATAAAACTACTCCTCCGAATAGGCAGTAAAACTCGTCTCGCTCGCCTATTTTGCCGTCCAAAAAATTGGCTATAGGAATTTGGAAGGTTGATTGAGTAAGAAAGTACAAAAAAGTACAAATACCAATGGTAATGGAACTGGCTCGAAAAATTCTACTGGTTATAAACAAGGCCATAATGGGACTAGTTATTCCCCAGGCGCCTAAAAATAAAATATCGGATAGAACCAAATGATAGCAGATACGTGTCAAACTTGTTTTTAAAAAAGGAATTCTTACCATATGAGAGGTAAATATTAAATAATACCCAAAACAACAAATACACCAAAAACTAACTGTATTTTACCGTAAGCCTTTTTATAAAGCGCTTCATCATTCATATATTTAGAAAATTAACTCCCTTAGAGTTTTATGTGAGGAGATGTTTTATTTTACCATAACCTGCGCCAATTCTTAAAACTTTAATTGATTT
>JAVHQB010000018.1:0-4751 GCA_036170905.1 Minisyncoccota bacterium
AAAATTATCAGGGGAGCCCTAAAAGACAAAGAACGGGGACTGGGGAAATACAATGTAGCTATCAAGGAATCAGCTCTCAAAAATCTTGTTATTTTCGCTGACGGTGATGCTAGAAATGCTCTTAATCTTTTAGAATTCATAGTGGTTAATTACAGTGTCCCCTCTTCCGATAAAAAATTAATTATTGACAATGAGCTTCTCAAGAAAAGTTTGCCTAAACAAATTATTCGTTACGACAAAAAGGGTGACGCTCATTACGACATTATTTCGGCTTTTATAAAATCAATGCGTGATAGTAATCCTGATGCCGCCATTTACTGGTTAGCGCGTATGCTCGCAGCGGGGGAAGATATTCGCTTTATCGCTCGTCGGATGATAATTTTTGCCTGTGAGGACATAGACCATATGGACGAAAAAGCCATTGTGGTGGCTAATAGTGTTGCTCAAGCTGTTGAATATGTGGGTTTGCCCGAGGCCAGAATTATTCTAGCCCACGGTGTGACTTATTTAGCTTCGGCCAAGAAAGACAACGCTTCCTATATGGCCATAGAAGCTGCCCTTAAAGATGTTGAAGAATGCGGTAACTTGCCGGTGCCCCTGCATTTACGCAATGCCGTTACCAATCTTATGAAAAATCTAGGGTATGGTGCAGATTACAAATATCCTCATGAACATGAGGGACATGTTACTGACCAAAAAGAAAAAGATTTACCCGAAAAACTCCACGGTAAAAAATATTATAAACCGCGGCAGCAGTAAAATTTTAAAGGCTAAATTTTAAATTTTAATTGAAATCTAAATATTAAAATGGCACTCGGAAATACAAATAGTTTAAAAGTCGAGAATTGTTTCTAATTTGAATATTTTGTCATTTAATCATTCATTTAAAATTTATAATTTAAAATTTAAAATTAATAATATTGTATGCCTCCATCTTTCATCATCCTCAGTATAATCTCTATTGTGGTCTTTGTGATTGGAATGGCTATTATTCTGTGGTATCTCAAAAAACTTACCAGTAAACCTCTAGACAATCAATCTCTGAGTCTCTTGCAGGGACAGATTTCTGATATTCACAGGACCTTGGATGAGCGCCTTAAGGATTTAAATTTTGCCACTCGCGATATTACGGAAAAAGTAACTAAGCTTGATGATACCAATAAGCAGGTCATTGGTTTTGCTGATCAGTTACAGAATCTGCAAAATATTTTGCAAAATAGCAAGCTCAGGGGCAATTTGGGAGAATACCAGCTTTCCATGGTTTTAAGTAATGCTTTACCGCCTACGGCTTATAAGGAGCAATATGAATTTCAAAACGGCGAAGCAGTTGATGTAGCTATTTTATACAAAAAGAAAATTATTCCGGTTGATTCCAAATTCCCTTTGGAAAATTATAATCGACTGCTCAGCGAGAAAAATGAAGTCGAAAAAGCCAAATGGGATAAAGCAGTTTCAGATGATATCAAAAAAAGAATAGAGGAAACCGCCAAATATATTCGACCCAAAGAAGGAACTACTGATTTTGCTTTTATGTTTATTCCCTCAGAAGCTATTTACTACGATATTTTAACTAATAGTGTCGGTGCCCTTAAAAGCAATACAAGGTCTTTGGTGGAATACGCTATGGTAGAAAAGCATGTTTATATAGTGGCTCCTACTACTTTATGGGTTTACCTGCAAATGGTTGTACAAGGGCTTAAGGACGAGAAAATAGAGCACTCCTGGGGTGATATACAAGAAAAATTAAGGGATTTAGTTTCTCATCTCAAGAACTTAGAAGCCTACCTTAAGAAATTAGGTGACCATCTCAAAATTACAGTAGGTGCTTTTAATGATGCTTACAAAGAAATGGGCAAGTTTGGTAAAGATGTCAGAAAAATTACCGATTTAGATATAGAAATTATTCCCGATAAGCTTGATAAACCCAAGGGATTGGAAGATGAAGAAGATGACGAAGCCGAAGCCGAAGAGTAACATCAAATCTTTCCCACTCTTTTAACATTTAGTAATTTAAAAATTGATTTAAAATTTAAAATTTAGCCTTTAAAATTTTATTTAGGCTCTTGACATCTCTTCCATTCTGATTATAATTCCATTGGTAATCTCAAAGTGTGATTGCTAATCAATTGTTATAAATTAATTTAAAGATATTGTTATGGATAATATCAAACCGTTATCAGATCACCTGTTCATAGAAAAAATAAAAGAAGAAAAAATAAGCGCTTCTGGCATTGTTATTCCCGAAACTGCCGAAAACCATTCTTCTATTGGCAAAGTTGTAGCTGCTGGTCCCGGAAAGCTGAATGAGGATGGTGATTTAATACCTATGGCAGTTAAAGTTGGCGAGACAGTTGTCTTCACTCAGTATTCTCCGAGTGATATTAAAATAAATGACAAGGAATATTTGGTAGTGCGTGAATCTGATGTCCTCGCCATCCTCACGAAATGAGAATTTTAAAGGCTAAATTTTAAATTTTAAGTGAATTACTAAATGTTAAAATTTTAAATGGAATCTCTGGAATTTGAATTTCGTTTAAACTTTAGAGCATTGGACTTTATTTGAACTTTGAACTTTAGACTTTGAACTTTCTTCTGTATTCGTAAATTATTTAAAAATTGATTTAAAATTTAAAATTTAGCCTTTAAAATTAATTTATATATAGTATGTCCAAACAAATTTTATTTGATGAAAAATCTCGCCAATCGTTAAAAAATGGTGTTGATAAACTTTCCAACGCTGTTAAAATTACTCTTGGTCCCAAAGGAGCTCATGTTGTTATAGACAAGGGTTTTGGCTCCCCCATGATTACCAACGACGGAGTGACCATTGCCAAAGAAGTTGAACTCGAAAATAAAGTAGAAAATGTGGGCGCAGCCCTTGTGAAAGAAGCTGCCGAAAAAACCAAAGAGCTAGCTGGTGATGGTAGTACTACAGCGGTAGTCTTAGCTTGGTCTATGATTAATGCTGGCCTTAAAAATGTCACCGCTGGAGCCAATGCCTTAAGCCTTAAGAGCGGTATGGATAAAGCCGTCAAAGCGGTGATTGATTATTTGGATGGAATCAAAAAGCCCATAGATGTTAACAACAAAACAGAAGTTGCCAATATTGGTGCCATTTCTTCCCGTGATCCCAAAATTGGTGAAATGATCGCCGATATTATGGCCAAAGTTGGTAAAGATGGTGTGATCACTGTTGAAGAATCTCAAAGTACTGGCTTGAGTAATGAGATTGTTGAAGGTCTTGAATTCGATAGGGGTTACGCTTCTCCCTATATGGTTACCAATGCCGATAGGATGGAAGCTATTTTAGATGAACCCTATATTTTAATCACTGACAAAAAAATCTCTGCTATCAATGATCTCTTGCCAGTTCTGGACAAAATAGTCAAAACAGGCAAAAAGGAATTGGTTATTATTGCCGATGATATTGAAGGCGAAGCCTTAGCTACTTTGGTTGTCAATAAATTAAGAGGTATTTTGAATACTGTGGCTGTCAAAGCTCCTGGCTTTGGCGATAGCCGTAAGGAACAGTTAGAAGATATTGCTGCTGTCACGGGTGGCAGTGTTATTACTGAACAATTAGGTCTCAAATTAGAAAGCGTTAATTTAAACGATTTAGGTCAAGCTCGTCGTGTCGTGGTAACAAAAGATAATACCATTATGGTTGGCGGTAAGGGAGAGAAGAAAAATATAGAAGCGCGCCTTTCCCAAATTAAAATCGCTTTAGAAAAAACGACTTCTAATTATGACAAAGAAAAATTACAAGAAAGACAAGCTAAATTATCCGGTGGCGTGGCTGTCATAAAAGCAGGCGCTGCTACAGAAGTGGAACAAAAAGAAATTCAGCAAAGAATAGAAGCCGCCGTTCATGCTACCAACGCGGCCGTGGAAGAAGGGATTGTTGCGGGTGGTGGCGTAGCATTACTACGAGCCGCTGATAAATTAGACGATTTAAAATTAAAAGACGAAGATGAAAAAACAGGTGTGGCTATTATTAAGCGCGCCCTTGAAGAGCCTATTAGGCAAATTGCTACCAATGCTGGCTTTGATGGAGCTGTTATTGCTCAAAAAGCTCGCGAGGCTAGCGATGGCTTTGGTTTCAACGCTGCCACAGGACAATTTGAGGACTTACTTAAATCTGGAGTCATAGATCCCAAGAAAGTTACCCGCATTGCCCTAGAGAAAGCTTCTTCCATTGCTGGAATGTTTCTCACCACCCAGGCGGTCATTACTGACATTCCCGAAAAGAAAGACCACGACCATGGTTCATCTATGCCCGATATGGGAGAGGATTACTAATTTGCTCCTAAATTAAATGTTCGCTATAATTAATTTACTTATTTTAAACAATTTAAATTTATAAAATGATTATTGCTTTAGTTATAATAGGTATTATAGTTTTGTTCCTCGTTGGCCTCTATAATTCTTTGGCTCAAGCCAAACAAAGAGTAAAGAATGCTTTTGCCGATATAGATGTTCAGCTCAAAAGACGTTTCGATGTCATCCCTAATTTAGTAAATACTGTTAAGGGTTATGCTCAGCACGAAGAAGGTTTATTTACTAAAGTTACTGAAGCCCGTACTAATTTTGAAAAAGCTGCTTCTCCGGCTGATAAATTATCAGCTAATAATGCTGTTAGTATGCTCTTGCCCCAGATTTATGCTGTGGCTGAAAATTATCCCGACCTTAAAGCCAACGCAAACTTCTTAGAACTCCAAAGAGAATTGGTGGATACAGAAGACAAAATTCAA
>JAVHQB010000019.1:0-4701 GCA_036170905.1 Minisyncoccota bacterium
CCTAACGGTTCCGGCAAATCTAATATTGTTGATGCTGTTCGTTGGACGCTTGGAGAGCAGAGCCCCAAAAATATCAGAATCGAGAAAAATGAAGATCTTATTTTTGCAGGTAATAAAAATCAGTCGGCAGCCGGTTTCACCGAGGTAAAATTGGGCTTTGAGGGAAGATCAAGCGACAATGACAAAGAAGCTGAAAACTTCACTCTTGTTCGTCGTCTTAACCGTGGCGGTGAGAGCGAATATTTTTTGAATAATGAAGGCGCCAAACTAAAAGACATCCTACTTTTTTTGACTAAAAAACAAGTCGGGGTCAAAGGCTTTTCTATAGTCAACCAAGGCACAGTAGAAGATCTTCTGAGGGTAAGTCCTAGCAATTTGTTTTTGATGTTGGAAGAAATTTTAGGATTACGTTGGGTGGAGATAAAGAAAGAGCGGGCCAAAAATAAGATAAAATTAACTTTAGATAATTTAGATAAAGCCCAAAGTTTAAGAGACGAAATCCAACCGCATTTACGCAGTTTAAAAAGGCAGGTGAGCCGTTTTGAGCGGGCCAATGAAATTAAAAATACTTTAGAGCTAAATCAAAAGATTTATTTCTCTTATTATTTAAATCTTAGTAAAAACGAAGAAAACTCTTTAACTAATAACCGTAACGACATTCAAAGGCAAGTTGATAGTCTTTTGGGAGCGCTCACTGCGCTTGAGACTCAAGTGCAAAAATTGCAAAATAATGGCGACAAAAATCTGGAAGAGGCTATCGCCAAAAATGATGAAAGTATCCAGAATCTGAAAGCTCAAAAAGCCCAACTTATGTATGATTTGGGTAGCTTGAACGGACAATTAATTTCCTGGCAAAAAATCCTTACTAGCCAAATGCTCGAAAATAAAACGTCGGGAGAAGAAGAACTGGTTGATTATTCAGCCCTGGAACTCAAAAACAAATTATCGGTGATTTCTAAAGATATAGAAACAGCGCTTCTTTTAGAAAACCCGATTATCTTTAAAAACGAAGTAAAGCGGATACTCCTTTCGGTTCACGACTTTTTGGAAACTAAGAAGAAAACAAAAGAGGGAGAATCTTCTAAACTCCAGGAAGAAAAAAAGACAATCCCTCCTGAGATTGCGAATTCGATTTCCAATCTTGAAACTCAATTAAAAGAATTAGATATCCAAATTGAAATTTCTTTAAAAGAACAAGCAGATTTAAAGAGTAAACAAGTTTTAAGCCAAAAAGATTTCAGAGAACAAGTAAGAGTTTTAGAAATAAAGAGAAGTGAATTAGACCAGCTCCAAGATCGTTTGCGGGATTTGGACCTAGAATTAGAGAAAAACAATTTAAAAATAGAAGACTGCTTACGAAGATGGCAAGAATCCGGGTATGAAAGAAAGATGCTTTTAGAGAATTATTTATCTTTTCTGAAATTAGCCCAGTTTGAATTAGACGCTAATACTATTGGGGAATTAGAGGGGAAAATTAATAGAGTCAAACAAGAGCTACTGGAGATAGGCGCCTATGACCAAAATGTGGTAACCGAGTTTAAGGCAGTAGAAGAAAGAGATACTTTTCTCTCAGGACAAATCACCGACTTGCATAAAGCTGCTGCTGACCTCGACGCTTTAATCAAGGAATTAACCCTTAAAATAGAAATCGATTTCAGCCGGGATCTCAAGGAGATTAATATTGAGTTTAACAAGTTTTTCAATCTTATTTTTAAAGGCGGTAGCGCTAAGTTAGTTTTAAAGAAAGAAGTTCTACTCAGCAATTTAGATTCTGTTCCTCAATTTGGTGAAACGTTGGTTTCTGATTTGACTGAAGAGGGAGCGAATAGTGAAGAAAGAGATGCGGCTGATTTATCCACGGAGGAGGGTGATAATGCTAGAATTAATGGTGTTTTTATAGCTATTGATATTCCGAAATCAAAACTTAAAGGTTTAGAAAGCTTGTCTGGAGGTGAAAAAGCTTTAACCGCTATAGCCCTCCTTTTTGCTATAGTAAGTAAAGCAGCTCCTCCTCTCATTATTTTGGACGAAATTGATGCCGCCTTAGACGAAGAAAACGCTCGTCGCATTGGAGTTATGATGAAAGAGCTTTCCTCGAAAACCCAGTTCATAGTTATCACTCATAACCGCATTACCATGTCTAATGCTGCTGTAATTTATGGCGTTACCGTAGATGAAAATAAAACTTCCCGTATTTTATCTCTCAAATTTGAAGAAGCGCAAAAATACAACGAATCAGGGAGCACTTAAGTTCATAAAGTTCGTAAAGTAAAGACACGACAGCTCAATTTTAAAGGCTAAATTTTAAATTTTAAATTAGTTCCTAAATGATTAAATTTTAAATGAGAATTACTGGCTGCGGTTTGAAAATTAGTAAATTGTAAATTGGAATTTGTTTTACACTTTGCGCTTTCCGTTTTACACTTTAGCAATTCTATGTTAGTATTGAACTGCTAATCAATATAATTTTATAAATAGTTATTTAGTTTATGATAACTCTCAGACTACAAAGACAAGGTGCCCCCAAAAAGAGTTTTTATCGTTTGGTGGCTACGGACAAAAGAATCTCGGCTGCCTCTGGAAAATTCAAAGAGCTTTTGGGCAATTGGGACCCTCATTCCAATAAAATTACCTTTAAAAAAGATAGAATAGCTTATTGGCTAAAATGTGGAGCTCAGACGAGCGCTACTGTTCACAATCTTTTGGTACGTGCCAAAATCATAGAAGCCAAGAAAATCGCCAAAGTTAATAAGAAGAAAGAAATCAAGAAGAAATAGTCAGATAACCCTTATATTTGACTCCCTTATTATTATTTATTAAAATTAATATATGGACTCATCCTGAGCCTGCCGAAGAAAAGCTAAGATTTATCAACGGTAACTGAAACATTCCAAAGGTCGCGGTTGCTGTCTTTATTAAAAATAGCATATGTCTGAATTCGCTGATGAAGAGATATTAGAACAAATCGTGAAAGCGATTGTGGATAATCCCGACAAGGTCGTCGTAGACCGCAAGATCGACGAGATGGGCGTTCTTTTAACCCTCAAAGTTGATGTTGCCGATATGGGTCATGTCGTAGGGCGCGAGGGTGTTACCGCTAAAGCCCTAAGAACTATTCTTAGAGTAGTCGGAGCTAAGCATCATGCTCGCATTAATCTGAAAATAGAGGAACCCGAAGGTTCTACTCGTGACCAGGTTAAGCCTATGAGTACTGATGATATAGTTGAAGACCTCAAAATATAGTTTGTAAAGACAGTACAAAAACGGTTCGGCCTTTATTAGCTCGAGCCGTTTTTTAATGGAGTGAATTAAGTTTGGACTTTAAACTTTGGACTTTGGACTTTATTTCGTGATATCCTTACTTTATAACTTTAGGAACTTTAAGAACTTTATAAACTTATCCCCATGTTCCGTTTTGATATTTTAACAGTCTTACCCGAGAGTCTTGATAGCTACATTAACGTGGCCATAGTTAGAAGAGCCGTTTTAAAAAAGAAAATTAAAATTAATATTTATAATTTGCGCAACTGGTCTAGCGATAATTATAAAAGTGTGGACGATCATCCCTATGGTGGGGGAGCAGGTATGATTATGAGAGTTGATGTAATTTATAAGGCTTTGAAAAAATTAAAAGCCTTGGGATTAAAAAAGAAAGACAAAACAAAAGTAATTCTTTTTGCCGCCAATGGCACACTTCTTACTCAAAAAAGATTAGAAGATTGGGGGCAATTAAAAAGATTGGTTTTAATTTGTGGACGTTATGAAGGAGTGGATAATAGAGTGGCCGAACACTTGGCAGACGAAGTTATTTCCGTTGGGCCCTATGTTTTAACTGGCGGCGAAATTCCAGCCTTAACCGTTTTAGACGGAGTGACTCGTCTTTTGCCAGATATCATTAAAAAGAAGTCTTTGCAAGAAGAAAGCTTCAGTAATGATAGGGAAAAGGGCGAATATCCTCAATATACTCGTCCAGAAAAATTTTATCCTGAGTCTAAAAATAAGAAGAAACATTGGAATGTGCCGAGTGTACTTTTAACAGGCGACCATAAGAAAATAGAAGAATGGCGGAAGGGGCAATAGTTCGTCAAGTTAAAAGTTCATAAAGTTATAAAGTAGCGGCACGACGAATAAATTTTAAAGGCTAAATTTTAAATTTTAAATCAATATTAAATTTTTAAAACGTAGCCGTTAGTTCCTGCATATTTCTCCTATCTTCATCTCGAAAACGAGGTTTTATATCTATAACCATTGAAGTTTAACTTTAATAAGATGAATTTTAATATGAAAATACGGAGCACGAAAACAAGCGTGCGAATCTTTCTTAAAATTTAATCATTTAGATTTCACTTAAAATTTAAAATTTAGCCTTTAAAATTAGATAGGCATTTTAGCGCTATGCCTATCTTTGCGTTCTTTCGCCTTGACAAATTCCTAGATTTCGCTAAGATATAGATACTTTTAAATGCAGGTATAAAAAAGATTTTGGCTTAAGCCAAAGCTTAGGTCGTTCTTTTTGAACCCATCTAAAAAGTACTACTAAAAGTAAACAGATATTGAGTTTATTATTAGACTAGGATATCCACTAAATCTTTTGTTTCTGGGTTAGTAAAATAACCTCCATAATAAAGGATCCCATAAGTTTATAAAGAGGATTTGATCCTGGTCCAGGATGAACGCTGGCGGCGTAGATAAGGCATACAA
>JAVHQB010000020.1:0-1797 GCA_036170905.1 Minisyncoccota bacterium
TAACATAACTATTTCATTGTCAACAGTTCCTCATTAAAGTAAAGGATGTTTGGATAAAATAGATAAGGAGATCCCCGCAAAAAAGCGCGAGTAGGCACCCCGCCGTATCGCACCTTGGCATAAAAGGCACCTTTGTCTATAGGAGGACAAAGTGCGCCTCTTGTGAGACGATTGCCAAGTGCGCCCCTTTGGTGCGGATCGGCGGGTGCCCCGCTGCCTGCGGGTAATTGAGATTAGGCTATGCGAAAAAATAAAAAGAACAAAATATATAATTTTTTACATATACTTTTCATTATTAAGTTTAACTAACTCTCATCCCTCTGCCCTACCTAACTTATTGAGAAACACAATCATTTCCTTCATGATGCCAACTTTCGACTTTTCCGCTTTTATCTATTATAAAACTTGTCTTACAAAATAGCTTATACTTATAAACCGGCGTTGTTTCTGTTACATATTGAGTAGTTGTCCCGCTATAAGTTTTATTTCCTATTGTACCGGATTGATAGGCTATTCTTGGCTCTATATATGTATCGCCACCCATTTTAACAGTGCTTTTACGCACATACTCAATAGCCTTCTTACTATCACTAATATGATATTCCCTATCCGGAACTCCCCAAGCAGCAATCAAAGAATCTTCACTTTCTCCAATCAAGGTGTTTAATTTTGCTTCATATTTCACGGTAGTTGCGCACCCAGATGTCGTAATTACTATCAAAAATAATAGAGCCACATATGAAGAAAACTTTATTTTCATTTGTCCTCCTTAACTAAAAAGGCAACTCCCTGTTTTAGAGAGTTACCTTAGATTCTGTTTATCTAAACCCCATTATTACTCCTTTGTGTGTAAACAGATTATACCATTTTTTAAACATAATTTAAGCGTTTTCTACTTCTACAATAGACGCATAATCTCTTAAAATCTAACAACAGTTCTTATTTATTCAGGCATACATTACAAAAACAAAACGCAACCTATGCTTTATCAATAAGTTGCGCCATAGCTATCTTACTTCCTGTTTGTTACAATATCCGTCTTAAAATGTATGGCGGAGAGACAGGGAGCCGAACACCTTTACGATTAAAATACGCCTCTCACCACATTTACAACATATTATACTATTGCACCGTACTCGCTTCAAGCACTTTTGCCAATCCTCCTTCTGTACTATGACTATAATACCTTACAATAACATCTCTATCCTTAATACCAGATATTACCTTAACATCTATCATTGAAACCCCTGCTTTACCGCACTCAGTTAAAAACCTATGCCTAAAATAGTGTGGGGTAATTTCTATACCAATAACTTCTTTGCTTTTGGTTGCTTTTATTCATATTGGCTAACTGAGGTGAAATAAAAACCTTTGCAAACCTATTTACCGAAGATCTCTTTTAATATAACATTGGCAATATTCCCGGCTAAAAGCCGGTTACCTTTTTCTGTACAGTGGCCAAAGTCACCGCCAAACATATCTCTAAAATATATTCTAGATCCATCCTGCTTAACAAGATCCCTAAATATTCTCTCATTGTCTACAAAGACGACTCCTTTACTATCATCCTCGAATATCTTTTTTAACGGTTTGATATTGCGCATCGGATATTGCACACAGACCAGTTTTATTCCTTTTCTATCTAGGATTTCTTTAAGTTTACGGTAGTTATTAACTGTAACAGGGGTATAATTATTTACCTTTTTAGCATATTCTTTTGCCAATTCTGATCTACCCATCTCTTCGTATAAAGACCGCATTGCTCCATATATACGATCAAATCCAGGGTTTACCTCC
>JAVHQB010000020.1:1897-4449 GCA_036170905.1 Minisyncoccota bacterium
ATGGCCTTCTTGAGTGATTCTTCGGCCTGGGGAAATTTGCCTTGATCTTGATAAAACCGCGCTAATTCAAAGTAGGCATTATCGTTTTTAGAGTAGACATTATCGTTTTCAGGGTTTACCTCCATGGCCTTCTTGAGTGATTCTTCGGCCTGGGGAAATTTGCCTTGATCTTGATAAAGCTTCCCTAATCCAACGTAGGTATTATCGTTTTTAGGATTAAGCTCTATGGCCTTCTTGAATGATTCTTCGGCCTGAAGAAATTTGCCATTAACATGATAAAGATACCCTAATCCAGCGTAGTCATTATCGTTTTTAGGATTAAGCTCTATGGCTTTCTTGAATGATTCTTCGGCCTGGAGAAATTTGCCTTGTTTAAAATAGAGCCACCCTAATTCAAAGTAGGCATTATCGTTTTTAGGGTTTAAGTCTATGGCCTTCTTGAGTAATTCTTTGGCTTGGGGAAATTTGCCTTGATTTTGATAAAACCGCACTAATTTAACGCAAGCATTATAGTTTTTAGGATTAAGCTCTATGGCCTTCTTGAATGATTCTTCGGTTGGAATGGACTCAGCAGGAGATTTTTTTAGCTCGATTCCTGGAAGATAAGTAGGTTTATAAAGCCCTATTTCCTTAGCTTTGGTCAGGATATGCAACCAAAGAAGCCTTATCAGTTTATAAGTTCTAAAAGACCTAATTAAAAGCATTCCCCTTGAAGTAGTTACTACCTCAAAAGGGATATGCTCTCCCCTATCATTAACCCCCATCATCGTAATTACCGCGTCAGGATGATACTCATTAAGGTCAGATTCTACTTGACTTAATATAGTCGGGGTGTTCGTACCGCCTACGCCTTTATCTACTACGCTAAAACGTACTCCAATATTATGCTGATTTAAGACTTGCTCAAGAAATTGCGGATATTGTCCTTGAGTGGTAGACTCTCCTAAACAAAGAATACGATAAGTGCCTTTTTGTTTTATGGACTGTAAGTTCCGGTATTCCTGCATAGATAACAAGATAAATCCACCCAGGCGCAATCCTACCTCCATAAGCACAAAAAACAAAAATAAACCGAATAACACTAGAGCTATTTTTTGCTTAAGAGGTACTCTTGGTTGTAAAAACTTGTTTTCCTTCATAGAATTAATTGGTGCATAACCACTGTGACCCTCCCCTCTTTAGTGGACATATTGTTAAGAGAAAATTGCCTGTTTTCCATACTCAAAAAGACTCCAGTAACCAAGCGTTGAATGCTCCACCCCCTGCCACTAACTATCCGTAGCGTCCACTTTTTTTGGGGTAAGATTATTTATAGTAAAGACCTATATTTTATATAACGCACTATGGGACTATTTTTTGAGGCGGAATAAATGTTACTATATTTTTTAGATACTATCTCAATGAAATTTTTATCTATAGAGAGGTGGTCATGGATATTATTTCTGCCCCAAAAATACCCCTTTTCATCCATGTCAATTCCTATTAAAAATATCTCTTTTGCTTGAGCATACAAAGCATACTGCAAGAGCCTGATGCCGCTTGACGTCCTGTTGTTAGACGAAAAGTTACTCTTTATGTCCTGTGTTTTTTGCGGCCCGATCAATTTATTTAAATAATAACCATTAAAAGTGTAATCTTTTGTAAATTGAGCACAAACGTTCTTCAGAAGGAGACTATTTTTTATCCACTTTGTGGGATAGATAAATAAATTAATTTTAAAATTTGAGAGAAGCCCTAAAATGTTTTCATTTTTATGGCCTCTTTCTACCGCTCCCGGAACACAATAATAAAGGTCAATCACTTCACTGATTTTCTTATCAAAAAGAATCCGTGGGCCAATATTGCACGTCAAAATTTTAACATCCCCCGGAATATATTCTAACTCATTCACTGAAGATCCGGAACCAATGATCAGGACTCTTTGATTTTTTATTATTCTTTTTAGTTCTGAATTTCTTTTAAAAGCGCAGTATCCATAGTGGCCGGATTTGATATTAAGGTGGAGAATTTTAAAGAGGCATTTTATTTTTAACGGACAACATAGAAATGCCTGCCAATAATATTTTTTTGCTTTTTTGAAATATCCTATTTTAGACCAATCTTTACCTAACGTATAATAGAACTGATAAATATATCTTTTGTATCTCTTTAACTTAGAAAAATGCTTCTTTAAAAAAATTTCTTTGCCCAATATGTATTTATAAGAAAGAGTAGAAATTCCCCTAACTATATGTTTGATACCTAAAGGTATGTTTAAAAAATATATTCTTTCATTGCTCAGAATGGCCCTCGTCAATAAATCAATGTCATCATAACTACATAAATTTTTATCAAAACCGGCAATTTTTTTTAAAACCCAAAACCCAAGACGCTTTATGTAATCCGATATACTACAATATGTTATAAAACAAATAAAAACTAAGGGAATGTTTCTACTTCACAACATTGAGGCACCACGAAGACACCACGAATTTTTCCTTGTCGGCAAAAGCACTAGGGTTGAGATACTTTCGCTCCCTGCGCGGCTTGTCGCCGCGCTATGGTCGCTCAAG
>JAVHQB010000021.1:0-1519 GCA_036170905.1 Minisyncoccota bacterium
TTGGAGACAAATTGGCAACGTGGCTTAGGCAACCCCTAATTACTGCCTTCAGCCTAATTGTTTTTGGAATTTTGCTATGGTTAAGTGATGAATACTCTAAAAGTATTTTAGCAGTGAAAGACATGAAGGGTAAGGATGCTCTTTTTATAGGACTAGCTCAAACTTTAGCATTAATTCCAGGGGTTTCGCGGTCAGGGGCGACTATCACCGCAGCTCTAGACCGTAATTTTAGAAAAGAAGCAGCAGCGCGATTCTCACTACTACTTTCTATGCCAGCGATTCTGGGTGCAGCTATATTAGAAATTAAAAATTTGGCAGCTATTCCTTTGAATACCCTTTTCTTAACCATTGGAATAACCGCTCTAAGCAGCTATTTGGCTATTAGATTCCTTATGGGTCATATTAACAAGATAGGGTATAAGGGTTTTGCTATTTACAGAATAATTTTAGCATTGGTTATCATTGTTACGTATTTTATTAGATTTAAATAAAACAAAAATGAATTTTAAATGGGAATTATTGTTAACAAATACACGGATCACTTTGAATGGTTTTCTTAAAGACAGTGGTGGTGGCCTACTAAAAACAGTCCTTGTTTACATAATTGGCAGACTGTTAATAGAACTGGTGTTCAAAAAAGCCAACCAACTTTATGTTGCCAGGGAAGAAAAACGGGGAAAGCAATCTGATCGCAGGGCAAAAACTTTAGCAGGTTTAACCAATACTTTGGCCTATATTCTTTTGGATATAGTGACGGTAATATCATTTTTAAGGACATTTGGAGTGAATTTAATGCCCATTTTGGCGGGAGCCGGTGTTTTTGGGTTAGCCCTTAGTTTTGGTACGCAGAATCTTATTAAAGATTTAATTGCCGGACTTTTTATTCTTATTGAAAATCAGTACAGCCTTGGTGATAGAGTGAAAATAGGCGATTACAGCGGGAGGGTGCTTAAAATGACTATGCGTTCTACTATTTTAAAAGATATCGACGGCCGAATCATTTATATTCCCAATGGGACTATTACTCAAATAATAAATTTATCTCAGGCTGGCACCCCAGAAATAAAAGATATGCAAAATGAAGCAGAAAAAGAAAATTCTCAAAATAAAATTTAAAAAAATAATTAAATCTCCTTGGTACAAAGTAAATAGGCAAAAACCATATTTGATTGGTTTGGCTCCTATGGCAGGTGTTTCTGATGAGCCCTTTAGAATGATGGTGGCCAAATATGGCAAACCAGATTTTATTTATACAGAGTTTATTTGGCCAGAAGCCATTCTATCTCTATCAAAAGAGGCTATGAAAAATATCCTTTATTCAGAGCAGGAAAGGCCTATCATAGCTCAAATTGTTGGTAATAACCCAGTATTATTTTATAAAATTTGTCCTATTTTATGTGAACTGGGTTTTGATGGCATAGATATTAATATGGGATGTCCCGACAAGCATATTTTGGCTAGAAACGCAGGAGCCGCTTTAATAAAAAACCCTATTCTTGCGAAAAAATTAGTAGAAGCT
>JAVHQB010000021.1:1619-4379 GCA_036170905.1 Minisyncoccota bacterium
CATGTAAGAACTTTTAAAGAAAATAGACGTGGCTTAGGTCATTGGGAAGTGATGAAAGAGATTATTCCTCTGGCGAAAAAAAATAAAGTTTTTGTGATAGGCAATGGGGCTATTAATACTTATAATGAGGCTATTACTAAAATAAAAACATACAAACTCGGGGGTGTAATGGTTGCTCAGGGAGCATTAGGAAATCCTTGGTTATTCAAAAATGCAAATCCTTTCCCATCCAAAAAACTCAAGGTTGCCCTGGAACAAGCTAGAGTTTATAAAAGTCTGTATGGGGAGAAAAAGTTCTTCACCCTAAGGAAACATCTTTTATGGTATACTAATGGCTTAGATAATTCCAAAGAATTGCGGAGACAGCTTAGCCAGGTGAATACCTATAAAGATTGCCAGAAAATTATTGGCAAATATCTAAAGTACGCTATACATTAATTTTTAATTTACCAATTTGTAAAATCTAAACAAATTTTAAACTTCAATTTTCAAATAAACTCCAATTTACTAATTTTCAAACCGCATCCAAAGTATTCCATTTGAACATTTAGATATTTAGATTTGATTTAAAATTTAAAATTTAGCCTTTAAAATTATTCTATTGTTTTTGCATTTTAGCTTTTAGCTTTACGAACTCGATAAACTTTATAACTTTTGTGTAAATTATTTAAGGTATGTATTCTTTTGTCGCAAGAAAAGTGGGATTAGCCTTGAGTAGCGGAGGCGCACGAGGGTTGGCCCACATAGGGGTTATTAAAGTTTTAGTAGAAAATAATATCCCTATTGATTATATTGCCGGGTGCAGTATGGGTTCCGTGATTGGGGCGTTATATGCGGCAAAAAAAGACATTACTTATATAGAAAATTTAGTTTACGGTTTAAATAAGAAGCAGGTTTTGGCTCTCTTAGACGTAGCTCCCCGACAAGGATTTATAAAAGGGGAAAGAATTGAAAAATATCTGGAGGAAATTATAGGTACGGATAATTTTTATGACTTAAAAATTCCTTTTGCAGCTGTAGCTACTAATTTGAAAACTGCTCAGCCAGTTATCTTTACCGGAGGAAGCTTAATAAAAGCCATCCGCTCTAGCATCTCTATCCCGGTTACTTTTAAGCCAGTCGAGTATGATGAGAAATTACTTACTGATGGGGGAACAGCTATGCCAGTACCAGCCCAAGTAGCTCGTTCCATGGGGGCGGGACTAGTAATCGCAGTCGACTTAAATTCTGACTATGAATCAGCACATAGCCAGAATAAATTTAATATAGGAGATATGATAAACGTTGCCTTTGATTTAATGAGTGCTAACTTGGCTTCCTATAATGACAGCGTGGCTGATGTAGTTTTAAAACCCCAGGTCGGGGGAATTAATTGGAATGATATATTTAATCCCCAGACAGCCATTCTCGAAGGGGAAAGAGTGGCGAGAGGGGCTTTGCCACAGATAGGGAAATTTTTACATAATAGTCTTTGGATTTAATATGCTTATTGATGAAGTAACAATAACTGTAAAAGCTGGCAATGGTGGCGATGGCAAAGTCGCTTTCAATAGCAACCTTATGAGTTTGGGTCCCACGGGTGCCAGTGGTGGCAATGGTGGTAATGTTTATGTGGTTGGAGTTTCCGACATTAATGCTTTAGAAAGATTGCGTTTTACCAAAATTATTAAGGCGCAGAATGGTGAGAATGGTAAGGAACAATTTAGAGACGGACATACGGGTGAGGATGCCCTGATTTCTGTTTCGGCAGGCACCATAGTAAACAACCTCTCGACTAAAGCTATCTATGAAATTTTGAGAGTAGGTGAAAAGATTATGATAGCCAAAGGCGGTCATGGCGGAAAAGGCAATTTTTTGTTTAGATCTTCTAAGAATACTTCGCCAACTCAATTTCAAAAAGGGCTTCCTGGAGAGAAAGCCGATTTTCATTTAGAGTTAAAGTTGATTGCTGATGTTGGACTAGTTGGGCTTCCTAATGTCGGCAAGTCGAGTCTTTTAAATAATCTAACTAAAGCCAATGTAAAGGTTGCTAATTATCCCTTCACCACCTTAGAACCCAATCTTGGTGTTTTTTACACTTCAGTTATGCGTCCCATAGTGATTGCAGATATTCCCGGTTTGATAGAAGGAGCTGCTCGGGGCAAGGGTTTGGGTGACAAGTTTTTGCGTCACATTGAGAGAACTAGAATTTTATGGCACCTTTTAAGTTTAGAGTCAGAGAATTTAGTAGAAGATTATATTAAAATTAAGAAAGAATTGGTTGCTTATAATAAGGATTTGGGGAAAAAACCTGAAATAATTATTTTTACTAAAGCTGATTATAAATCCAAGGAAAATGATAAAAAATTGGAAGAAGGACGAGCTTATTTTAACAATTTAGGTCTCCAAACAATTACCCTATCTAACCTGACAGAGGAGGGTATAGATAGTCTTAAAAAAGACGTTTTAGAGAAATTAAATTAATTTTGACAAAACAAAGATTATCCTCTATATTAACTTTATAAAATTGGAATTTGGAATTTAGAATTTGGAATTTAGAACGAATCCGAGCTCTTATAAGATTTATATTCCACTTTTTAGATTTTTGTTTTGTATTTTGAGCCGAGGTAGCTCAGTGGCAGAGCGTATGCCTGAAGAGCATAGCGTCGGGTGTCCGATTCACCCCCTCGGCACAGGTAAATAAAACGAACTGTAAATACAGTTCGTTTTAATTTTCAAAGTCTAATTTTCAATTTTCAAACCGCAGCCCAAAAATACCCT
>JAVHQB010000022.1:0-4303 GCA_036170905.1 Minisyncoccota bacterium
GTTCTTAATTGCTTGCTACGAGTTAATTTACCAATTTTCAATTTTCAATTTTCAAATAAATTCCAAATTCCAATTTTCAAACAGAATACTTAAAATACAGTTTTCTTGAATCATTTAGTAGTTTGTTTCGTAAATTAGAACTTAGTAAATTATTTCCGATATTTTTACTTGATCACCCCTACAACTCAACCTACTCTACGTTTGTAGTAGAAGACCATCCAATCATTTCGCAAATAAATCGCCTTACCTAAACTTTTATAGTATAATATAAATACTTAAAAATTGCCACTCATGTCTACCAGTCGCTTATTTATAGCCCTTTATCCGGATGATACTTCTCTTGGGGATCTTTTGCGATTGAACCAAAAAATAGTTCTTTTTCCCTCACTCAGAATAACTTCGTCGCAGCAACGACACCTGACATTATGTTTTTTAGGAGAAATTAATGATACTAGAATACCAGCTATCAGGCAAACCCTGGCTCAGTTGTCTTTGAAGAAAGTAAATACTACTGTAGTTTTTGACGTTCTCGAATACGGAGCCAACCCGGTGCATCCCAATTTGATTTGGCTTAGAGGACAGAATCCTTCCTGGGTGTTAAACCTTTGGCAAGAAATAAAAAAAGAATTGGCGACGATTTTACCGATAACCGATTTGGACGAACAAGGACAAAAATCTTTGACAAGTCTCAATTTTTTAAGTCATCTAACTCTAGCGCGTTTCAAAAATTTTACTTCTCAGAAACTACCTACCCTATCACCCATTAGCCCATTAGTTGTAAACTTTCAGAGTTTAGCCCTTATTAAAAGCATGTTAACCCTGGAGGGTCCTGTTTATAATATTTTAGATAATATTTCTCTAAAAGTGTTAAAGTCTTAGAATGTATATTGTTACCGCTATCCCACTAGATTATATTCCCAAAGAGGCCGGAGAAACCTTTACCTTTTTTAGTTCCCAATCTTTTAAAGAGGGCGCTTTAATAGAAGCCAAGATAAAAAAACGTTTAGTCAAACTTTTGGTTTGGAAGACCAGCCCCCTTGAAGAATATAAGGCTAGCGTGAGAAAATCTGATTTTGCTCTCTCACCAGTTTCAACAGTTCTTTGGGATACCACCTTTTTAAAGGATATTCATTATGAATTGGCGCGTTATTTAAGCAGCTACTACTGCGAATCCTTAGGAAGTTATTTGAAACTGATGTTTCCCCTCAAGATCTGGAAACAATTAAAAAAAGCAGAGATATCCTTACCCAACCTTCTTGGTGAGAGAAAAAGTGAACAGATGACTAGCCTGGATTATTGGAATAATAATACTTTTAACCAATCCTTAAGGGATCTAATAAATAATCGCGTCGGGCAAGTGCTTATACTCTGCCCTACCCTGACGCACTTACAATACTTAGAAGAACAATTGGCGGTGAGCTATCCCGATGCCCCTCTTTTGATTTATCGTAAGGATTTGGGAGTTAAAGATTTTGTAACCTTTTACAAGAAATTTACAGCTTACCAGAATGCAATTATTTTGGGTTTACAAAGCGCTGTATTTCTACCATTTTTTAAACTTGAGGCCATAGTTATTTACGATTATAAGCAAAGAGGACAATTTTCCATTGATCAACACCCTTATTATTCTACAGCTAAAGTTGCTGCTATTTGGTCTAAGCTGACTAACTGTAAGCTTATTTTAACTGC
This sequence comes from Minisyncoccota bacterium, assembly GCA_036170905.1. Lineage (GTDB taxonomy): Bacteria > Patescibacteriota > Minisyncoccia > UBA6257 > JAVHQB01 > JAVHQB01. Next base: position 1,690 of record JAVHQB010000022.1, read on the forward strand.
AGCTTTGCCAGATATAGAATTAGCTAAATTATCAAATCAGTGTCTAAACAGTTTGCCTGTCTTAAAGAAACGGGTTTTAGAGATTGTGGATCTAAAAACCCTGTCTTCTGAGATGAAGTCTAAAATTATTTTAGCTCCCACTGTTTTAACTCAAGTAAAAAGTACCCTGTCCCAAAATAAAAGAATTCTTATTTTTCTCAACCGCAAGGGATTGGCTCACTATATAATCTGTCGAGATTGTGGACAGGTTCCGCACTGTCCTCATTGTCAAAAGCCTCTTTCCTTAAAAGAAGATAGGGGTGATAGAGAATTAATTTGTCGCCAATGTGGTTACAAAACAGTGGTACCCAGCATTTGTCCTCATTGCCATTCTTGGCATCTAAAAGAGGTTGGTCTGGGGGTAGAGGCTATTGAAAAACAGCTTAGAGATAACTCTATTCCAACCCAAACCATTAATTTAATTAGCCGGGACGAATTAGAAAATGGCACCAATTTAAGAGAACTACTGCAAAAACAAGCGCTCATTACCGTAGCTACGGAAATTATTTTTAAGCCCCAAACCCAATCCTTTGATTTGACGATTATAGTTAACTTAGATAGCCTGTTAAATTCTACTAATTATTTGGCTGCTGAAGAATTGGTTAATGATGTGATTCAACTAAGGGAGCTTACTCGCGAAAAAATAATTTTACAAACTTTTGAACCCCAGAATGATTTGTGGAATTATTTGGGCGGAAAATCTCTTGCTCATTTTTATAAGGAAGAATTACAAAATAGAAGTGCGTATCACTATCCCCCCTTCGCCCATATAATCAGAATCACTTTAAGTCACAAAAATAACCTGATAGGCAACAAGAAAGCCAACCAATTAGTAGCTCTTTTACGGGAGAAAATAGCTAAAATGCCTATAGAAAAAAGAAACCTTTTCAATATATTGGGTCCTATTCCTAGCGGCCATCTTAGTAAGCAGGGTGCATTTTTTTGGGAAATTATTATAAAATTAGAGACAGATAACATTCGCTCTCGTGATGACCTCTTACAAAGTTTGCCCGGGAGAAATATCAATTTGGAAATAGACCCACCTTTGGGCATTTAACTTATGCAAATAATCAAGGATTATAAAAACGACAAAATTTTAAGGAGAAAAAGCTTACCGATAGAGAATATTGATAATCAGCTTAAAGAAACTCTCAAAGAAATGAGACGTCTTATGAACTTAGAAAATGGAGTTGGTTTAGCTGCTCCTCAAGTTGGGATCAACCAACGTTTTTTTATGGTAGAGCTCGACAATAAATATTATGTCTTTATTAATCCAAAAATTTTACAATACTCGAAAGAATTGGTAGATATGGAAGAGGGATGTTTAAGTGTTCCCGATCAATCGGGAATAGTAACCCGTCCGGATGGGATTATAATAGAGGCCTATGGTACCAATGAGAAAAAATTTAAACTGAAAGCCAAAGGTATCTTAGCCAGAGTAATAGAGCATGAAAATGATCATTTGGATGGAATTTTATTCATTGATAAAGCCAAGAGTTTGCAACCTAAAAATGCTAACAATTATTAAAATATGAATTTTAGTTTTTGGGGCGGTCCTAGTTTTTCAGTTACTGTTTTAAAAGTGCTTCTAGAACATAATCTACAGCCCGTTTTGGTGGTGACTACTCCACCTTCCCCTAAGGGACGCAAACAAGAATTGATTAAAAATGAATTACAAATTTTAGCCGAGGAAAACAATTTGCCAGTGCTTAATCCCCCCAAGTTAAAAGATAGTATTTTTTTAGAGGCACTAAATAGCTATAACTGTGATTTTCATTTTTTAACCGCCTACGGAAAAATGGTTCCCCAAGAAGTTTTAGATTTAAGTGGCAAAGGTTTCATCAATTTACATCCTTCGTTATTGCCTCAATATAGAGGTGCCTCACCTATTCAGACAGCCCTTCTTAACGGAGACAAAAAAACGGGGGCTACTCTTTTTCTTATGGACCAGGGGCTAGATGATGGACCTATTTTAAGCCAAAAATCGGTGTCCATAGAACCTGAAGATAATTACTCTTCCCTGTCTCAGAAATTGGCTGTTTTAGGGGCTAAATTGGCCCTAGAAACGCTTCCAGAGTGGCTAGAGGGTATTTGTACTCCTGAACCGCAAAAGGACTCTCAAGTTACTTTGACAAGGAAATTTACAACCCTGGATGGGCAAATAAATTGGGAAGAAGATAAAGCCCAAAACATCGTTTTTAAAATTAAAGCCCTGGCTCAAGAGCCTGGTGTTTATAGTTACTATCACGAAGAAACTAAGCCTCCTTTAATAGTTAAATTTTGCGATGCCCGAGTAGACCCTCACGCCTTAGACAGTTTGGGTATAGGTACTTATTTTCCAGGTAAGATAATAAAACAAAACAACGAACTCTTAATTATGGCCAAAGATAGTCTAGTTAATATTCGTAATCTGCAACCAGCCGGTAAAAAAATAATGACTGCTCAAGCTTTTTTCAATGGGCACAGTAAGGGTCATTTTGTTTCCAGTATTGATAGTTAATTTACACAACATAAAACGTAAAGCGAAAAACGTAAAACAATAAACAAATTTTAAAGGCTAAATTTTAAATTTTAA
>JAVHQB010000023.1:0-4222 GCA_036170905.1 Minisyncoccota bacterium
AAATAAAATTAGCTTTTTTTCTTTTTTGGAGTAATGCTTGCCAAATTTCTTTTTGACCATTAAGAGACCCGACTACTATAACTTTACTTTTGGGGAGATTGGCAAAAATGCTTTTGGGCCATTTATATTCGTTCTCTTTGTGATTAAGAATAGTGCGTTCTCCATCTGCATTAACCAAAATAATAGAGAGGGGTAGATGCGATAAGGAAGCTAATTGATAAAGATTATTAGTTATTTTATTCTGTTTCAAAATAAAGGGAATTTTTTTACTATCCTCTCCACTGCAATTAAGACCTACTAGTCCCACTTTTAATCCCTGTTTTCTAAAACTAATGGCAGTATTCAAGGCGCTACCACCATAGGCAGACACAAGTTTTTCTATCCCCAATTTGGCGCCTAAGGGTAAGCAGAGATAAGGCCTCTCTTTGATTTTTTGCACTTGCGCTCTATCAAGACCGCATAAAAAGATATCTTGAGTAACGGTACCAATAGTTAAAATATCCAACATATTAAAAGATTAGCGATTAAGTATTCTTTTGACTGCTGCTATGACATCCTTGGCTCCGAGTCCATAATATTCTAAAAGTTCTTCAGCCGCGCCAGATTGTCCAAATTGATCATTTACCCCTAAGATTTCTATCGGTATTGGCAGATATTGGCTATAAAATTCACTGACAGCCGAACCAAAGCCACCCATTTTTTGATGATCTTCTATAGTGACCACCCTGCCTATATTCTCCCCTATTCTTATGAGAGTATTTTCGTCTAGGGGCTTTATAGTGGAAAAATTAATGACTTCCACTTCAATACCTTCCTTCAATAATTCTTTGGCGGCTATTAGGGCTTTATAAATAATGGGACCAGTAGCCAAAATAGCAACTGTTGCTTTTTGTTTATTTTCTGGCGCCCAAAAAGTTTCCGCTTGTCCTATTTTGCAATTAGTATCAAGAGTGGTAATTAAAGGTGTTTTTTCGCGATTCAGCCTAATATAAATAGGCCCTTCCCATTGAGAAGCTAAGTAAGTTAGGCGACGAGCTTCCAAGTAATCACAGGGCGAGAGTACCGTCATATTTGGTAAGACTCTCATAAGGGCGATATCTTCGAGTGCTTGGTGAGTGGCTCCGTCTGGTCCAACAGTGAGACCACCATGAGAACCCACTATTTTGACATTTTGATTATTGTAACAAATAGTGGTTCTAATTTGTTCCCAAGTGCGACCAGGTGAAAAAATGGCATAAGAAGAAGCAAAGGGAATTTTGCCTAAGTGGGCTAAACCAGCAGCCACACCTATTAAATTTTGTTCAGCTACTCCGACTTCAATGTAGCTTTCGGGAAAACACACTTTAAATTTTTCAACTTGCGTAGACTCACATAAATCTGCGGAGAGGGCTACTACTTGACGATTTTTTTCTCCCGCCAAAAGCAATCCTTCCCCAAAGCCAACCCTAGTGGTTTCCCGTTTGGCCTTCTCCAAAAAAATAGTTTCTTTTATTCCGTTTCTAAGCATAACTATTCACTTAATAATTTAATGGCCCTTTCCGCTTCTTTAGCATTAGGAGCTTTCCCATGCCACTCTGATTTATTTTCCATAAACTTTACTCCATAGCCGGGAATAGTCTTGGCAATAATAACGATAGGACCAATTTTAAAATTCTTGGCTTTATAAAGCGTATGAATGACGGTCTTTAAATCGTTACCATCTATCTCAATGACCTCCCAACCGAAAGCTTTATATTTAGCAGCTAAATCATCTAAGGGTAATACCTTTTCGGTGGTGCCGCTAACTTGAATATTGTTTCTATCGATGATGGCCACCAGATTGTCTAAATGATATTTATTGGCCAAAAGAATTGCTTCCCAAGTATTGCCTTCATCTTGTTCTCCATCAGACATTAAGCAAAAAACATGATTTTTTTTGTGGTTCATCTTTATAGCCAAGGCTATGCCCACTGCCTGCGAGAGTCCTTCACCTAAAGGACCAGAGGTAGTTTCTACCCCTGGCAAATCACCTCTATGTGGATGCCCTTGTAGAAGAGAACGAAAACTTCGAAGTTCTTTCAGTTTGTCTATCGGGAAAAATCCTGCGTACGCCAAAGTAGCGTAATAAGCTGGAGCATAGTGCCCACAAGAAACTACTATAATATCTCTATTTTCGGCGAGAGGATTGGCGGTATCATATTTAACGCTGCCACCAAAATAAAGACCAACAAATTCCTCCACACTTCCCAGGGGCCCTGCCGTATGTCCAGAACCAGCAGCCAGAAGCATTTGGATAATCTCTATTCTAATTTTAGTGCAAAGATTTTTGAGCTCCTTGATTTGATCTTTAGAGGGTAAGGGCATAACAATTAATCTATTAACTCTTCTAACATTTTAATACGAACCAAAGGCTTTTCTTGTCTTTCAAATATAGCCGAGCCCACCGCGACCATACTGGCGCCAGCTTTAAAAATAGATTTAACGTTGTCTTCGTTGACGCCACCATCTACTTCTATTTTTAATTTAGGATATAATTTGTGAAAATATTTTACTCGCCCTAAAATTATAGGGTCGAATTCTTGTCCACTTGGTCCAGGTTTAACACCAAGAAATAGCAGGACGCCAATTTTAGCAGTATTAGGCTTCAATTGTTCCAAAACGGTATTATTTAAAGTAGTGGGATTAACGGAAAAACCAATTTCTCCGTGCGAGTCTTTGGCCCACTTTGCAAGAGCAGAAAAATCATTTTTAACTTCTACGGGGATAATGATTCTTTTGGGCTTTAGACTAAGCCATTTGGCCACTGTTTCTTCCACCTTTTGAACCATTAAATGAAGCTCAAAAGAATATCTAGTCGAATTTTTACTCGGCATTTGCTTATCATTTATCTTGGAGGGATCAGAAAAGTTCTTCCAATTAGTGAACTTACCATCAGCTATGTCTATTTGCACCCAACCTTTATATCCTCCCAATTTTCCCAAAGTAGCAAAAAAATCTTTACTAGTTTTGACATTAATAACGGGTATTATTTTGTCCATGACATTAGTTTAAAAATTCTTTTCTCTATTTTTTAAATCTCTAGTATTTTAATAAGCTGAATTAAAAAACACGTTCTCTATTTTTTAAATCTACAAAAATTTTAATAAGTTAAATTAAAAAATACGTCCTATTTGTTGCACCTGGCTTAAACGCCGTTTATATCTTGCTTCTTTTTTGAAAGGGGTTTTAAGCCAAGTATCAACTACTTTTTGAGTTTCCTGAAGAGTAAGGTAATCCGCTGGCAAACAAATAACATTAATGTTGTCATCTGCCTTGGCTATCTTTGCTATTGTGGCATTCCAGACGACACCAGCTCTTATATTTTTAAATTTATTAGCCACCATGCACACTCCCACTCCGCTGCCACAAATAAGAATCCCAAGATTATTTTTCCCTACGCTTACCTGCTCGGCTACTAATGCCGCGGCAGTGGGATAATCATCATCTTTCTCAAACTTAAAATTTCCCAAGTCCGTGAAGGAGATATTTTTTCGGAGGAGATATTTTTTCAGTTCTTCTTTTAAAGCAAATCCCCTGTGATCGGTGCCGATGAATAACATATTATTTTAAATAAGGTTGCAGTTTAATAACGTGCTGCAGAAGCGTCCAAGTATAACCCCATTCGTTGTCATACCAAGCCATAACCTTAACCAAATCACCGTCTACCACTTTTGTCAGGCTAGGATCCACCAAGCAAGGACAAAGATTACCTAAAATATCACTAGAAACCAAGGGGTCTTGAGTAATCTCCACAATTCCGTGCCAACGATCTGATTGGCTATCCACAGCTAAAATATCGTTTATTTCTTCTACGGTCGTAGGCCGCGCGGCGATAAAGGTAAAATCTATCAGTGATCCTGAGATGACTGGTACTCTTACAGAAAGGCCATCAAATTTATCTTCTAAGTTTTTAACTACTTGGGCTACAGAAATAGCGGCTCCTGTAGTGGAAGGCACTATATTATTGGCTCCGGCTCGGCCTCGACGCCAATCTTTTTGCTCTATACCATCAACTATTTTTTGAGTGGCAGTGTAAGCATGCACAGTATTGAGCATACCTTTTTTTATCCCTAATTTTTCGCTCAAAATTTGGGCTAAGGGCGCCAAAGCATTGGTGGTACAGGAACCATTAGAAGTAATATCAGATAAAGCTAAATCGCTTTCATTAATCCCCAAAAGCACTGTCTTGGCTTTTAAATCATCC
>JAVHQB010000024.1:0-4091 GCA_036170905.1 Minisyncoccota bacterium
CCACTATTATGAACGAAGAGATACTGAAAGGACTCAAATATAAATTAGATGAAGAAAAGAAAACCTTGGAGTCGGATTTAACTAAATTTGCCGGAAAAAATAAAAAGGCAGATAATTTTGAGACTAAATATCCAGACTATGGCCGAGGTGAGGAGGAAAATGAATCCGAGCTTATTGCCTACAACACCTTGAAAAATATAGAAGAGGCTATCGAAATTCGCTTACAAGAAATTAAAGAGGCGTTATTGCGTATGGCCAAAAATAGTTATGGTTATTGTATTAAATGCAAAAAAGAAATAGAGATAGAAAAATTGAATACAAATCCTACTTCTTTCTTGTGCCGTAAATGCCAACTAAAATCTAAAAAATGAACTCATCTATCAACTCGGCTGCTTTAACGGGTCTGGAGGCTCAAGAAGTAAAAGTTGAGGTAGATGTTAATAATGGGCTTCACAATTTTGCGATTATCGGGTTGCCAGATGCTGCTATAAAAGAAGCTAAGGACAGAGTAGCAACGGCCATAAAAAATTCTGGGGCAAAGTCGCCCATGAATTGCAACCAAAGAATTATTATTAATTTAGCTCCGGCTGACCTTAAAAAGGAAGGTTCTGGTTACGATATTTCTATGGCAATAGGCTATTTGTTAAGCTCAAAACAAATGGCCCTTTTTAATTCTTCTAAAATATTATTCTTAGGAGAGTTGGCGCTTGATGGAAAACTAAGATCAATTAAAGGAATCATTACTTATGCTCTTTTGGCAGAACGTTTGCATTATGATTATATAGTGGTGCCTAAAAATAGTGGTAATGAAGCCGCAGCCGTCTGCAAAACAACTAAGGTTATGGCCATAGACAATCTCAAGGAATTAATGGAGTGGTTGGAAGGAAACTCTCAATTGCAACCGCTTGAGCCAATTAGGCCAGAAGAACTGTTGAACAATAATTCTATTTATAGTACTGATTTTTCTGATATTAAAGGGCAAAATAAAGCTAAAAGGGGGATGGAAATAGCAGCGGCCGGTGGGCATAATCTTCTTTTAATAGGACCGCCGGGTACAGGCAAAACCCTTTTGGCTAAGGCCTTTAGAAGCATTTTACCGCCTTTGAGCGTCTCTGAGTCTTTAGAAATAACCAATATCTATAGTGTGGCTGGAATGCTGCCTAAAGACGTTCCCTTAATTACTGAAAGGCCTTTTCGCTCACCCCATCATACAAGTTCAGACATTGCTCTCGTTGGCGGAGGCGCTAACGCCTTGCCGGGAGAAATAAGTTTAAGCCATAGAGGGGTTTTGTTTTTAGACGAACTGCCAGAATTCAACCGCAATGTTTTAGAAACTTTAAGACAACCTTTAGAAGAGGGTCATATTACTATCAGCCGAGCGGCAAAACGTTTAGATTATCCTAGCAACTTTATTTTGATAGCTTCTATGAATCCTTGCCCCTGCGGTTGGTACAAAGATCCGCAGCATGAATGCCGTTGTTCCATGAATGATATTTTAAGATATAGAAAGAAAATCTCTGGACCTCTTTTGGACAGAATCGATATGCGTATAGAGGCGCCGAGATTAGAATATTCTAAAATCGATAATGACAACGAAATTGTTGAGGAATCTTCTTCCACTATCAGGCAAAGAGTAATCCAAGGTAGAAAAATACAGACTGAACGTTTTAAGGGCACACATATAACTACGAATAGCGAAATGGAAAGTAAAGAAATAAAAATTTACTGTCACTTGGATGAAGAAACTCAAAAATTTATGGAGCGTATTGTCGATCAATATGGCTTATCAGGAAGAAGTTATCACCGTCTCTTAAAGTTAAGCCGTACCATAGCTGATCTTGATGAAAGTGAAAATATAAAACTGCCTCATTTGGCAGAGGCAGTTCAGTTTAGGGGTAGCGATATGTTAGATAGCTAATTTATTTGGCAAAAGGATTTGTCATTCCTCTGACCTCAAAATGAAGGTGGCAACCCGTTGGACCAGTAACATTACCAGTATTACCGATAGCACCAATCACCTGGCCCTGAGTAACGGACTGGCCAGCTTTAACATTAACCACACTAAGATGAGCATAGAGTGTCAACGCGCCATTAGAGTGTTGGATTCTAATATGATTACCGTAGCCACTATTCCAAGCGCCGTTATCGGTAACAACGGTTACCATTCCATCGGCAGCGGCGTAAACAGGAGTACCACAGCGGTTAGCAAAATCGACGGCATTATAGGGATGAAGTTCCCCCCAGTTCCAACCAGTTGTCGGAGGGATAAAATATCCATTTTTAGAACTTACTATGTCGGTGTTTTTCACTTCTGTTCCTTGGGTAGAAGACGAAGTAGAAGCAATTGTTGACATTTTACCATCGGGGATAATCAAAGTATCTCCTTTCGCTAGGGTGTCGCCGGACAAACCGTTAAAATCTTTTATCTTTTCTATATCTACCTTATAAAGAGAAGCTATTCTCCCTAGGGTATCACCGCTTTTAATTGTGTAGCGAATACCAGAAACAGGCAGAATTACTAATTCCTGCCCCGGTTTTATAAGATTGCCATTCTTGAGATTATTCGCCCAGATAAGAGTGTTTAAACTAATGCCAAACTCTGAGGCAATTTTACCGGGAGTGTCCCCACTTTGAACCGTATAAGTCATTACCTCACGACGAGTTAATCTGCTACCGTTACCGTTCCCCCCTATAGAAGCGTTATTATCTAAAAAGCCGCCATCATAAACAATAAAATTACTATTTTCTGCACTAATAGGGCTAGCGCCTCCTTCGGCTAAGTCACTTTCAGAGGCTATGGCTGGCTGAGAAAAATAATAGAGAACTGAATGGCTCAAGTCTTCTATATATTGGGGGTAAGCTTGGTTGGCATAACGGCTAAGGTTTGCCTCGGTATCATTAAACTGGTATGATTTGGTAACTACGCGCTTATAGATTATTTCACCCGGAATAAGTAAGGCTACCAAAAAAAGGACCAAAATTATTTGTTCTTTGAGTTTTGGCTCAAGACGAGTAAATAGTTTAGAAAGGAAGTCCTTTACTAAAACGATATTTCGTTTTGTTATAGAAAGAATGCTGAAGAAGATGTTTTTAAGTCTGTCTTTCATTTAGTTGCATGGTCCCATTAAGAATGTCCCTTAAATAGGGTTTAGCTATTAAAAAAAGCCTTTTAAAGGCTAGGATCTAATTTTACCTGTCTATGTTTAAAAATGCAAGCCAAGTTTCAAAGTTAAGGCCTAACAAGCTGATGGGGCAAAATTTCCTCACTAATAGGGCCTTTTTAGAGCGAATTGTTCTGGCCCTAGATATAAAGAAAAGGGATAAGATAATTGAGGTGGGCCCGGGAACAGGTAACTTAACTGATTTTTTAGTGGAAAGTCCTGCTCAAGAAGTTTTAGCCATAGAAAAGGATAAGGGTTTGGCCTTTGGTTTAATAGACAAATATAGGGATGTTTCTAAATTAACAGTTTTGCCTCAGGATATTCTTTTTTGGCTAGACCAGCCTCAAAATATAAAAAAACTACCCCACTATAAGGTAGTCGGCAATATTCCCTATTATTTGACCGGTCAGCTTATCCGCTTGCTCCTTAATGGAGAATATCAACCCATTTCCATTGTTTTTACTGTTCAAAGAGAGGTGGCCGAAAGAATTGTGGCTAAGCCGCCTCAAATGACAACTTTATCGGCCATAGTCCAAACTCTTTGCAAACCTAAGGTCGTTTTTAATATAGGTAAGGGTAATTTTAATCCTGTCCCTAAAGTTGATTCAACTGTCATTCTTATAGAGCCAAAACCTATCTATGATTCGGTGGGAACCCAATTGATAATAAAAACAATAAAAGCAGGTTTTATTCATCCTCGGCGATTGCTTGTGAGCAATTTAGCTGAAGGTCTGGATATAGAAAAAAACAAAATTTTAAATATTTTTAAGAGCTTAGAATGGGATAATAAATTAAGGGCTCAGAATTTAAACATTAGCGATTGGCAAAAACTATCCGAAGTCTTAAACAGTTAATATTTCTTCCCATTTGTTTCATTTTGTTTTATAATATAGGCATAAAGTGAAAATATATATGAAAAGATTTTCTAAA
>JAVHQB010000025.1:0-4044 GCA_036170905.1 Minisyncoccota bacterium
CTTATTTTATTGACAGAAAAGCATTTTTTTGGTAGATTAGCAGAAGTTGCAAAGCCAATAGTTTATCAAGTTCAAAGTTTATAAAGTCTATCAAGTAGAATTCTGGATGCGTATTCACTTTATAACTTGACTAACTTTAAAAACTTTATAACTACTTGTTTATTTAATAATTTTTTAATTATTTTATCGTGCCTACTCTTAGTCAATTGGTCAGGAAAGGTAGAAAACCTAACTCCAAAAAAAGCAAAACTGTTGCTCTGGCCAAGAACTTTAATGTTCTCAAAAACAGACCAGTAAAAATAAATTCTCCTTTTAAAAGAGGCGTCTGCCTGAAGGTATTTACTACTACCCCCAAGAAACCAAACTCTGCCCTAAGAAAAGTAGCTAGGGTTAAACTCTCTAACGGTATGGAGGTCACTGCTTATATTCCTGGTGAAGGTCATAATCTTCAAGAGCACTCAGTGGTGCTTCTTCGTGGCGGCAGGGTCAAGGATTTACCAGGTGTTCGTTATCACATAGTGAGAGGATTATATGATGCTGCCGGAGTAGATAAACGTCGCCAGCAAAGAAGCAAATATGGTCGTAAGAAACCTACAGAAAAGAAATAAGCCCCAGGAAAGAACAAGATAATTTTAAAGGCTAAATTTTAAATTTTAAGTGAACGAATAAATATCTGAATTTTAAAAGAAATCTTAGAAATTTGAATTTCCTTTAGACTTTGAGCTTTTTATTTATTTGAAAATTGAAAATTTGTAAATTGTAAATTGTAAATCTATGCGTACACCCATTAAACACATTAAGCACTTAGACCCAGACGTCAAGTACAACGACGTCGAAATAGCTAAGTTAATTAATTATGTTATGAAAAACGGCGAGAAAAGCATTGCTCGTCGGATAGTTTATACTGCCTTTGATGTTGTTGCCAAAGAGACTAAACAAGATCCTTTAGAAGTTTTTAAACTAGCCATGGCTAATGTTGAACCTGCTTTAGAAATAAAAACCCAGAGAATTGGTGGAGCCAACTATCAAATTCCTTTTCCTGTACGTCCAGAGAGAAAGATTGCTCTGGCTTTCAGATGGATTTTAGAGGCTAGCCGAAGCAAAAAGGGGCAACCTATGGCTCAAAAATTAGCTGCTGAAATTATAGCCGCTTCCAAAGAAGAGGGAAATGCTGTCAGAAAGAAAAATGACACTCAGAGAATGGCTGAAGCCAATCGTGCTTTCGCTCATTTTGCCCGATAATTTTTTAAACCGCTATAGTTTTTTAAATAGATACTTAGCGGTTTTAATTAGTTTTTTAATTTATTTTGTTTTTAATTTATTTTGTTTCTTATGTCCCGTGAATATCCAATAGAAAAAACTAGAAATATTGGCATTATTGCTCATATTGATGCTGGCAAAACAACTACCACCGAAAGAATTTTGTATTATACTGGCCTCTCTCACAAGATAGGTAATGTTGATGATGGTAACACCACCACCGACTGGATGATTCAGGAAAAAGAAAGAGGTATTACTATTACCTCCGCAGCCGTGACTTGCTATTGGACTCCTACCTATTTGCCCCAAGAGCAGAAAAATAAATGTAAGATTAATATCATCGATACTCCAGGACACATTGATTTTACCGCTGAAGTGCAGCGTTCTTTGCGTGTTTTGGATGGTGCCGTTGTTATTTTTGATGGAGTGGCCGGTGTAGAGCCTCAATCCGAAACAGTGTGGCACCAAGCCGATAAATACAACGTTCCTCGTATCTGTTTTATAAACAAAATGGATAGAATGGGTGCTGACTATGTTTTTGGTTATAATTCTATTCTTGAAAGACTTTCCAGAAAAGCCATTCTTTTTAATTTTCCTATAGGAGCAGAAGATAACTTTGAGGGAGTAATAGACCTTCTGCTCATGAAAGCTATTTATTTTAAGGGGGAAAAGGGAGAAATTTTAGAATACGGCGATATTCCAGAAAACCTCAAAGCCGATGCCAATAAATGGCACGCTCGCTTGATAGAAATGGTAGCTAGCGAAGATGATATCCTTTTGGAGAAATACTTAAATGGCCAAGAAATTACAATTGACGAAATTAAAGTTGCCACTCGTAAAGCTACCATTGCCTGTAAAATTAATCCTGTTTTTTGTGGTTCTTCTTTTAGAGATAAAGGTGTCCAGCCGGTTCTTGATGCCGTTGTCGAGTACTTGCCCTCTCCTTTAGATTTACCTGCTATTGTGGGTACTGATCCCAAAACTGGGGTCGAGCTCAAGAGAAACCCGGACGATAAAGAACCCTTTAGCGCTCTAGCTTTCAAAATTGTTACCGATCCTTATGTTGGTACCCTCACTTTCTTTAGAGTTTATTCTGGTTCTTTCCAAAAAGGCAATTATCTGTTGAACGCTGGTAAGGGCGAGCAAGAAAGAATCGGCCGCATTATGAGAATGTATGCCAATGAAAGAATTGAAATGGATGATATTTATGCTGGGGATATTGCTGCCACTGTGGGTTTAAAAAATACCCTGACTGGTGATACTTTATGTGAGCCAGGTCATCCCATTGTTCTTGAAAATATTATCTTCCCAGAACCCGTTATCTCTCTAAGAATAGAGCCCAAGACCAAAGATGATTCTGTTAAAATGGGCCTAGCTCTTAAGAAATTATCCGATGAAGACCCTACCTTTAAGATTCACACCGATTCTGAGACCATGGAAACCATTATTGCGGGAATGGGTGAGTTGCACCTTGATATTATTGTTGATCGTCTAAAAAGAGAATTTAATGTGGAAGTTAATACTGGAAAACCCCAAGTAGCTTACAAAGAAGCTATTAAAGGCATCGCTGAAGCTGAGGGTAAATATATCAAACAATCTGGTGGTAAGGGTCAATATGGACATGTTTGGCTCAAACTGGAACCCTTGGCTGACAAGGAATTTGAATTTGTGAATGCCATCAAAGGTGGAGTTATTCCCCAAGAATTTATTCCGGCGGTCAAGAAAGGTGTTATTGAAACGCTAGGCAGGGGTATCCTGGCTGGGTATCCCATTAAAAATATTCGAGTGACCCTTTATGACGGCTCTTTTCACGAAGTTGACTCGTCTGAAATGGCTTTCAAAATAGCCGCCTCTATGGCTATGCAAGAGGGCTTTAGACGCGCCCAACCCATTCTTTTAGAACCTATTATGAAAGTAGAAGTTATTATTCCCGAAAAATTCTTGGGAGATGTCATTGGAGATATTAACTCGCGTCGAGGTCACATAGACAATATAGGTGACAGGGGGACGATGAAGGTTATAGATGCCAAGGTTCCTCTCGCAGAAATGTTTGGTTATACTACCCAATTGCGTTCTATGACAGAGGGTCGTGGTTCTAGTAATATGGAATTATCTAATTACGAAGAAGTGCCTCGAAATATTGCTGAAACCATTATTGGTGGACGAGCTGCTCTTAAAGCCTCAGAACGCAAGGAATAAAGGAAAAACAGAGGCCGAGATGAGAATTTTGTTGACAGGGAAGAAATTTTGAGTTAATATACCCGAGCATAGTACGCAATTTTTTGCGGTGAAAAATTCATTATTAATTAATTAACTAATTTAAAAATATTATGGCAGAAAAAGCAAAATTTGTGAGAAGTAAGCCGCATTTAAACATCGGCACCATTGGTCATATTGACCACGGAAAAACCACTTTAACCGCAGCTATTATCCACGCTCTTTTTCTAAAGGGTTTGGTTTCTCATGATTCAGCTGTTAAGGATATCGATAAGGCTCCCGAAGAAAAAGCTCGCGGTATTACTATCAATATTCACCACTCTGAATATCAAACAGAAAAGAGACACTATGCTCATATCGATGCTCCTGGCCACGCTGATTACATCAAGAACATGATCACCGGTGCCGCTCAAATGGATGGAGCTATTTTGGTTGTTTCTGCTGCCGATGGTCCCATGCCCCAAACTCGTGAGCATATCTTACTTGCTCGTCAGGTAGGCGTTCCAAACATTATAGTCTTCCTTATAAGATAGATATGGTAGATGACCCCGAGCTTATTGATTTGGT
>JAVHQB010000026.1:0-3869 GCA_036170905.1 Minisyncoccota bacterium
GTAAATTTCAAAGAAATTTATTACGCCACACATCTCCAAATTATAACCCTTAACGTAACTTAATTAAAAAGCGTTAAGGTACAAAAACATGGATACTATTATAAGTCTTGGCTCCACTGTGGATGCCAAAAAATACCCTCAAAAAAATGGGGTAATAGAGGGCAAGGTTTTAGACCAAAAAAATAGGGTTCTCTATTTAGATTTGGGCATTTACGGTATTGGTGTCGTGCGCGGCTATGAATTCCTTCAGGCAAGAGAAAGTATTAAGGATTTAAAAATCGGTGAAGTTATTTCAGGCAAAATTTTAAGCCTCGCTAATGAAGAAGGCCTGATGGAACTTTCCTTAAGAGAAGTCAATAGGGAAAGAACCTGGAAAGTGCTCACTGGCATCAAAGAAAGCAAAGAAAGTGTTAAGATTAAAGTTAAGGAGGCCAATCATGGCGGCTTACTCGTAGAATATGTTGGTTTAACTGGTTTCTTACCAGTTTCTCAACTTTCCAGCAGCCACTATCCTAAAGTAGAAAATAGCGATAAGGAGAAAATTTTGGTTGAATTAAAGAAGTTCGTTGGCCAAGAAATAGAAGTGAAAATTTTAGATGTAAATCCTGATGAAAATAAACTTATCTTCTCTGAAAAACTTATTCAATCAGATCAAAACAAAGATTTAATGTCTAATTACCAGGTCGGCAATGTTGTTGAAGGTATTATTACCAAAATCGTTGATTTCGGAGCCTTCATTCAATTTGGTAAACCACCAGTTGACGGTCTCATCCATATTTCTGAATTTGACTACAAGTTAGTTTCTAATCCGAGTGATTATGTTCAGGAAGGTCAGAAAGTTCAGGCTAAAATTATCAGTACTGACAATGACCGTTTAGCCCTTTCCCTCAAGGCTCTTAAACCTGACCCCTGGGAAAAAATTAACGAAAGGTATGAACCTCAGACAAAAATCTCCGGAAAAATAATGAAGGTTTTGCCCATAGGGCTCTTTATAGAAATAGAACCGGGCGTGAATGGCTTTTGCTCTTCCCAAGAATTCGCTAATTGGGATACAACTAAGAAAGAAATCAATTTAGGAGAAACGAAAGAATTCTTTATCAAGAGCATAGATACTACTGGTAGAAAGATGACATTATCCTTAACGGATAAGCCTAAAATAGTTAAAGAGGAAAAAATAGAGGAAATTCCTCCAGAAGAGGTACTACCCAAAACGGAATAAGCGAAAACACAAAAACTCCCCTTACGGGGAGTTTTTTAGTTAAGTTATTTGACGGCATCTTTAAGTCCTTTGCCAGCCTTGAATTTGGGAACCTTGGCTGCAGCAATTTTAATTTTTTCACCAGTCTTAGGATTTATACCATTTCTGGCAGCTCTATTCTTAACAGAGAAAGCACCAAAACCAGTTAAAGCAACACTGTCACCCTTGGCAAGAGCCTTGGTAATGGAATCAATAATTGTTTCCAAGGCCACTTGGGCATCCTTCTTGGTACAATTGATTTTATTAACAATAGCTTCTGCTAATTCTTCTTTATTCATAAATATAGTTAATAAAAAATTTTATTAATATTTACTACTCGGCCGCTGACCAGCGAATCGACCCTTGAAAGCCGCCAAGGCCGTAATTACTACATTTTCAGTATAGGGAATGCCAAATGTATTGTCAAGAAGCCACTTCAGCGACTTCAGGATTTATAAATCCCCCTCAAACCTACTTAGCAAATTCAATCGCTCGCGTTTCCCTAATAACAGTAACTTTTACTTCTCCTGGATAATGAACCTCTGTTTCTATTTTATTAGCTATTTCACGAGCCATTGTCATAGCAGAGAAATCGTCTATCTGAGTAGGGGTCACGAAAACTCGCAACTCTCTTCCTGCTTGAATAGCATAGGCTTTTTCCACGCCCTTAAAGTCTGTAGCTATCTTTTCCAGGTTAGCTAATCTCTTTAAATAATTTTCAATGTTCTCGCGACGAGCTCCCGGTCTGGCAGCTGATAAAGCATCGGCAGCGTTGACAAAATTGGCTTCCAAAATCTCAATCGGATAATCCTCATGATGAGACTTCATAGCGTTAACCACATCTTGATTGACGCCATATTTCTGTAAAATTTTGATGCCCAATTCCAGATGTGCTCCCTCTAGCTCATGGTCAACTGATTTTCCTATATCATGCACGAGTCCGGCTGTTTTAGCTAATTCCACATTACCACCCAGCTCTCCCGCCATCATCCCTGCTAAAATAGCCACTTCTATAGAGTGGGTTAAAACGTTTTGGCCATAACTTGTCCTATAATTCAGGCGGCCTAAAAGATGAATAATTTCTTTGGGGAGTCCCACTATGCCAACTTCATAACACGCATCTTCTCCGGCTTTCTTTATATGCTCATTAATTTCATTTTTGGCTTCCAAAATCTTTTCTTCTATTTTGGCTGGCTGGATTCTACCATCAGCGATTAATTTTTCGAGTGCTAGCTTAGCTAAGGCACGCCGGACTGGATCAAAAGAAGAAATAGTAATGCTATCCGGGGTTTCGTCAACAATAACATCAACACCGCTTAACAGTTCAAAGTGTCTAATATTTCTTCCCTCTCTTCCAATAATTTTACCCTTGAGGTCTTCCGAGGGAATATTCACGGAAGAAGTCGTTACCTCGCTCACTCCCGAACGAGCATATCTCTGTAAAACGGTGGCTATA
The DNA here is from genome assembly GCA_036170905.1 of Minisyncoccota bacterium. Classification (GTDB taxonomy): domain Bacteria; phylum Patescibacteriota; class Minisyncoccia; order UBA6257; family JAVHQB01; genus JAVHQB01. Next base: position 2,694 of record JAVHQB010000026.1, read on the forward strand.
ATCCCAGCAGCCTTAGTATTTAATTCTTCCTCCCTGTCTCTTTCCAACTTTTTAAAGCTAGCTGCCAAATCATTTTCATAATCTTTCTGGATCTTATCAAAAAGAGCGCTCTTGGCATCCTCCCGGCTGAGACCGGCTACCGCCTCCAATTTAGCTTCTTCTCTTTTTTGAATCTCTTCAATACCAGCTTTAACTTCTTGCACTTTGGCTATATTTGTCTCCAGCTTAATGGCATTCGCCTCTACTTCGTCGTTTCTTTTATCTAACAGCTCCTCTCTTTTAATGAGCTTGTTTTCCAATTCTATCAGCTGGTTTTTGTGACGAGAATTTTCTTCTAAAGACCGCTCAACTAGTTGTTGTGATTTGTTTTTAGCCTCACCCAAAATCTTGTTGGCTTCATTTTTAACTTCTTCTATTTTCCCCTTGAGTTTGGCTTCTATTGAATTAGCTTGTTTCTGGGCTAAAACCTGGCGAATTTTGTAGCCTATTCCTGCGCCTACTCCCAACCCTCCTATGGCTAGGATAAAACATAAAATAACCATATTATTGATATATGGGCAAGAAAAAGCGCTTACTACAAGGATAACCCTTATTTAAGACCAAAACCGAAAACCAAAGGCGTTAATCGTCTCCTTTTAAGAATTGATTTATTTAATAAGGTAAAGCTGTTAGAAAACAATTTCATATCCGGTAAAAGCAATCTTTTCCTGTCCATTCTGCTATTAATTTATAACCGGCTAATTCCCTTAGCCTGTTTTATAGTATACTATATAAATTTTTCTTGTCAAAAAATCCAAATCTAGAAAAAAGAGCGAGTATCTTTGAAGAGAAGCTAATTTTTTGTTAGAATGAAGACATGATTTCTTCTAAAAGAATCCTTTTAATAATTTTAGATGGCTGGGGAATAGGTCAGAATAATTTTACCAACCCAATTTTTCAGGCGGGCACCCCAAAGTTAAATAAATGGCGCAATAGTTATCCTTTAGGATCACTTCAAGCAAGCGGTAATGCCGTAGGTTTGGAGTGGCAAGATCTTGGTGGTAGCGAGGTGGGGCATATGACGATTGGGGCTGGTAAAATTATTAAACAATACGCTACCAAAATAAACGCAGATATCAGAAGTTGTCTTTCCTTTAAAAATCCTAAATTAATAGAAGCCTGTCATGGCACTTTAAA
>JAVHQB010000027.1:0-3855 GCA_036170905.1 Minisyncoccota bacterium
AGCAAAAGCATGGGCGGGCGTGGTGCGGGCACGCCCGCCCCATAAAAAAGCCGGAAAAATTTTCAAAGAGTTAGGGGATTTACAACCAGATACACTCCCTATTCTAAGGGTAATACGTTCTCTCGACTAGGCTGAAAAACGCCTACTCTTATTATCTTATCTTCTTTTTTCAACTTTAAGCGGACCTAATGTTTCAAACTTTAAATTTTGAGCTTGTGGATCAGTTAATTTATAAATCGAGATTTCTCTTTTTAGACTGCTTGTTTTTCTATCAAATTCCGCACATACTAAATTATCTCCGTATATTCTTAAGATGACTTTTTCAGGGCTACTTGGTATTACAAAAAACTGCATTTTTTTAGAAGCAAATATCTCTCCTGCCATTTGAGTTAAATTAACACAAAGAAACAGATTTATGATAATCATAATATTTTTATGTCCAAACATTCTTAGAAGACGTACAGAAAGCGCTCCTCGTTCTTCACGAAACTTCCAATCTGCCTCATCATATGCTTGAAGCTTACTATCATAATCCTTTTTGTCACGTTGAGTAGCTAAGGGAAATATAAATTCGGAAAATCCTAATATAACAAATAAAATAATAAACGGGAGAGCCCGTATCCAGCCATATACAATAAAATTACCTATCGAAAATCCAAATAAAGGTAAAAACTTAATTATACTTTGATACAAAGAGCGTTTATTCTTAAAAAATATAAATGATAACCCTTCTATATGAAAAAATAATACCGTGGTTATAGTGTAAAGAATAATAATTGTACTTATAATTTGGGGGAAACCAATATTTATATATTCCTTGGGAAAATTAAAAAATGATGCATAACCTGATTCATATGCAAATGTAAAAAGATATCCTAAAAAAGGAACCGATGCAATTATAATCCCTTCACTTATCCAGTTCTTTCTCTCTTCCTTATCCATTGTCAATTATCTTCTTATGTTTTAGGGATATTTCTATCCTCTTAGAAGGCCATTTCTCTTATTATTCTCTGTATGGGCGTGATTTTAAAATATTTTCAAAAGTGGGCTTATCCGTGAATCTTAGACATACATCATTATTAAATAATTTTAAATTATCCTTGGCAGTTTCAGAGAATTTAATAAACTCCTGATATTTTGTAAATTCATCCTTAAGCCAAACCACAGTTTCAAACTTTTCTTCTCCTAGCATTAAAACTTCATCTTCTATTTTTCTATTCATGTCTTTAATATAATCATTTATTGTCTTTATGAGCGAACTTAATCTATCAATATGAGCCGCTATATGCATACCACTATGAACAACACCGCGAGCATTAAATTGAGCTATGAGTTTATCTGTCTCCGGTCTATTTTGTTCAATCTTTTCTTGTAGCCAAGCTTTAGCATCATCAATAATTCTATTGATTTTGACTTTTGCTATTTTTATATTATTCTGCTTATCTGCTTTTTTTAACCCATTCTCTACTAAAGTTAAAGTTTCTTTTTCAGTAACAACACTTTTTATAGCCATAGCTTCATTTCTTCTTTCATAACCTTGCTTTACCATAATGCCGCCCATAGTACCAATTACAGCACAAACACCAACAATTACATATCCGACTAATATCTGTACGTTAGGGCTCATTTCACTTTCTGAATATTTTTTAAATGCTGCCAAGAATATTGCTTAACCTTTCCTTGTGTATCTATTGAAAAAACGTAGAGGAGTAATTTTTTAGCGACTTGCCAAGGAATACGTCTAATAGCAATCCTTGCAACAGTTTCGGGAAGGCCAATTCCATAATAATACCTTGCTGCTCCGGTTTTCATCCGGGTTATAATTTGACCAAGAGAATAAATAAAAGCTACCTCTCTTACAGATTTAGCGGATTTACTAGTGGATTCGCCCTTTGTCTCAATAAAGAAATATCGAGAATACCTGTTGTGGCGGACTTTTATGTCCACTCCATGCTCTGCAGTTTCTTTCTCGCGCAGGCCTCGATTCCATCCTTTGCGGGCAAGATAACTTATAATTGCACGCCTGACAAAACGCTCGTTCATGCCTTTTCTATAATCCTCTCGATTTCCTTCTTCGATTTTTCAAGTAATTCTTTAACTTTTTTACGCGCCTCGTGAGATTTACGGACCAAATCTGCAATTTTTTGCTGTGTAGACTTAGGCAAAATAGGGATTAAAAGATTCTTAATCTGTTCTGGCTTCCAATGAACAATAATTGAGCCGCCAGCGTCCCTCTCAACCTGCATTTGGCAAACTAGAGAATTGATACAGAGAGCTAAATATTCAGCGTCAATATCATCTTTTATCTTTAATCGCATAATGCCGCTTGCGATAATTCCTTCCACTACTTCTTTTAAAACATAAGCAATGCCGGGCGTTGCATCTTTCGTTAACAAAATATCTCCTGTTTTCGGATCAAAGCCACCCTTTAATTGTTGATATAATTCATTACTTAAATATTTCTGGTCCTTGTCTGTAAATCCAAATCTTGAGATGTTACTTACCCTTAAAAATACTTTCCCTTCTTCTTGGTACTCGTCGCTTCCTGGCTCGAAACCCTTTTTCATAGTGACCAATTCACCGAGCGGCTTTAAGTTATACTTCTTAATTCTCGCTATAGCCGCATTATATTTCGGTTGAAAATAATCAGCATCCATACGATTAGCCAATTTTATATCGGATAAATTAACAATGAATGTCAAATCATCTTGACCCTTAAAATCATTAAGCCCCAATTCTTGAAGGAGCAAATCTTCGGCTTGAGAGTAGAGCGATTTTGAGCATCCAAGTTCTCTCTCTATTTCTATAAAATAATCTGATATTTCCTTTTGTTTATTTAGCTGAACCTTTGGGATCTTTAATTCTTTTATCTGGAGAGAGTTTAAATATGCTTGTGCATTCCCAGTTACTAATCTCGAAATTTGAAGTTGACCAATTTTCGATGCAAAGAATAAACCAACAAAATAAGGATTAAACTCTTTATTAATCCTTACCTTAGCGATATTCTGATTAATATTAGCTTCATTTATTGATTTCTGAATGACTGCTAGCTCACCTATCGTTGCACCTACAGCAGCAAAAAGAATATCTCCCGGTTTAGCAGTTGATTTTTTATTTCGTTTATGAAATTCTTCAGATGCATAGACTATATCTAAATCATCTACTGTTAGGTTAGAAAAATTTTGCGACCTAATAAAAGGTATCCCTTTTTCAACAAAAGCGGCACCTTCTGGAGTGGTTCCATAAACAACTGAACCAGTATCCTCAATTAAACTAAATCCAATTCTATTTAATAATTTCTCATTTTCCAAATACTCCGGCTGATAATACTCTGCATCTAAACGACACGCACCTTCAAGTTCTGATTTTTCAATTATTGAATATACTGCCATTTTATTTATACCAACTAAATTTTTCTTTTTTAGCAAACTTCACAAATTCTTCAGCGATTTCATTCAGATCATCATCGAGTTTAATCTTCTCGCCGGCTGCAAATATACCATCTTCGGCTTTTAGGCGCCGGCCTTTCTCATTGATAAATACATATTCTCCAGAATTATCCTTGCCTGACTTCTTGGAGACTGCCATAAAAATAGGGTAATCTTTTAAGGGTTTTTGATCTTCTTCCCATTTCTGCAAAAATAGAACTGAAGTTTTTGTCCCTGTACCTTTGGCTGGTGCTGGAAGTTTAAAAGTGTTTCCCTCAAGGCCTACAACAGCAAGAATACGCGCCTTTTCAAAAAACCACTCCCTAATCCACTCCATATTAGTATTATTAAAGACGCCCTGCGGCAAAACAATCGCCATTCTTCCTCTTGGGCGCAATGCATCTAAAGAACGCTCTATAAACAGAAT
>JAVHQB010000028.1:0-3774 GCA_036170905.1 Minisyncoccota bacterium
TAAAATCTGATCTATCATTCGGTAAAAATGTTCAGTACATGCTTGCAGAATATTTGGATATGCATATAGAATTAAAAAGAGCCTTTGATTTATAAAATCAAAACAAAAAAGGGTGAAGGATTGTTTAATATCTATGTGTAACACTTGTGGACGGCCGTCTGTATCTGTTACAAAGATGTAAACATAATAAACTAGGTAATAATACAACTTTTTTAAATTTCTTTATCAAGTCTTTTGGCTTCAGCCCAAGAAAGCTCGTATATCTTTTTCATTGCGTCGGCAATTTCTTCAGACTCAATAATTATTCCGAGCTTCTCTCGCCAAGATGCAATCATAACTTTGTTATCATAAATGTTTATTTCTGGAGAAAAATAATATTTATCTTTTGGAACTAGGGCCATCTCTCTCATTTCTTCTTTATCATGAGACTTTCTCTCAACGCCAATTTCTGTTTTAGGAGTAATCGCACGGATAGATATCCCAGCTCCTGCTCTTCGTTTATAATATTCGGGGAAATAATTCTTCAAACCTGTGTGCATGTCATCCACTGTTGCATAAGCTCTGATGGGTTCATGAGAAGTTAAAGTGTCTTCATAAACTTTCTCTAACCCCTCTTCTCCTTCATAAAAGAAAACTTTCGGTCTGTCTACTACATTATGGATTGATTTTAATTCGGGAATTATTTTCCTTGCTTCGTTTATAAACTTTTTATCTTCTTCAATCTTTTTTATAAGTAATTTTTCTATTTGATCTGGAGATTCCGCGATATATTCCTGTTTAGGTTCTTTCCCTGAAACTTTTACAAGCTCTTTGGACGAAAGGGAAGAGAGAATATGGTACCCAGTCGGACGATTTATCCCTGCTTTTCTTGAAATCTCTGTAACCGTGCCTTTACCTAGAGAAAGTAAGGCTAAATACACGAGAACTTCCTTCTCTGAAAACCCTATATATTCCAAACTTTTCTTCAAATCTAAGTTTTCATTTTCCATATTTTAAGTATATATTAAAGCATGATAATTTGTCAATGCTTATGAACAAAATTATTAACATATAATTTTGTTCATAAATATAAGCCATTTTTTAACACTATTTTGCTCATACTACTTGACAATATATTTCTATTTACTATAATAATGATAATTTAATATGAAAAAATTTATAGTAGATACATTATTGGGAATTGTGTTTTGGTTCATCGTAATGATGTTCTTTGAGATAATAGTATTAAAAATGACTATGGGGCAGTCATTTATTACCAGATGTGGAGCAATTTTAATTAATTCTCTAACAACTGGATTAAATGCCTTATTTATAGATTGGTTTAGAAAGATAACAAAAGCCAATCAAGGATGTGCATCAAGAAAATTTTTGTTTGACACAATTGGAACTGTAATATTCCAACTACCAGTATATATAATAATTCTAACCACTTCTCATGCTGTTCAATTTGTATTAAATGGGAGTTGGGATATAAATAAATATCTAACAGAATTAAAATGGGCACTCACATTCCTACCATTAATATTCTTCAGTATAGGAGGTTTATATGGAATACTATTAAACAAAACGAGAAAATTATTTAAGGTTGCTGTTTTATAAAGTTAGTAAAAGGTGTATTATTAATTAATAGATAAATAAATTATATGAAAAAAGAAATTTGTAAAACTTGTGAAAAGGAGTTTGTAATTAGAGATGAAGATCTTGTTTTTTATGAGCAGATGAAAACGGTTCCTCCACTTTACTGCCCAGAATGCCGAATGGCGAGACGATTGATGTTCCGCAATGAAAGAATACTATACAAAAGACCTTGCGATTTGTGTAAAGAAAATATGATTACTCTTTACACACCTGATGCACCATACAAAGTATACTGTAATAAATGCTGGTGGAGTGATGAATGGGACCCAAAAAGTTTCGGCAAAGAATATGATTTCTCCAAAACATTTTTTGAACAATATAAAGAATTACAATTGGAGGTGCCAAGACTAGGACTTGCAGCTTTTAAAAATATTAGAAGCGATTATACAAATGGCTCTGCTGAAAACAAAGATTGCTATTTGGTCTTTGCATCTGATTATAATGAAGATTGCTTATACGGGAGACTTATGCAAAGAGACAAACAATGTATGGATTGTGCTTTTCTTCATGAATCGGAACTTTGCTATGAATGTATAGACTGCCGAAAATGTTTTAGTTGTATGTTCTCGGAGCAATGTCAGGATTCTATAGATTTATTATTCTGCTACAATTTAAGAAACTCAAATAATTGTATTTTCTGTACAAACGGAAGAAATGTCTCAAATTCAATATTAAACATAAAATACACAAAAGAAGAATTTGAAAAGAAAAAATCTGAAATTTTAGAAAATTATGAGAGTATCGAGCAAGCAAAAAAAGAATTTGAAAATCTAAAAAGTAAAACTATTAAAAAATTCGCTACTCAAACAAAATGCCACAATGTGACAGGGGATTATATCCATAATTGCTATGACGGAGTAGAACTTTTTGACACTTATGATGCAAAGAATTGCTCATATATGAAAGACACAGAAAAGCCAACAGACAGTCAGGATTGTAATAATTATTATTATAAACCTCAATTTGGGTACAATATCATGGGTGCGCTTGAAGGAAGCCGACTTAAAAATTCAGCTTTTGTATTCTACAGTAACGAAGTTGAGTATTGTGATATGTGCTACAACTTATCAGGTGGTATAGGATGTATCTCTATCAGAAAAGGCAATTATATGATTTTCAATAAAGAATATGAAAAAGAAGAATATGTGGAATTGAAAGAAAAAATTGAAGAACAATTTAAAAAAGAAGGAATATTTGGACAATTTTTTTCGCCAGAAGTCGCACCTTTCGCCTATAATGAATCTTTAATTCATGATTTCTTCCCTCTAACAAAAGAAGAAGCTATCAAGAGAGGGTACAAGTGGCAAGAAAAAACGACAGGAACTTTTGGTAAAGAAACTATTAAAAAAGGTGAAGTACCTGATTCTATAAATAATGTTGAGGAAAAAATTTTAGATGAAATTCTTGTATGCGAAGAATGTAATAAAAATTTCAAAATAGTTGAAGCCGAATTAACTTTTTATAAAAAAATGGGAATACCACTACCTCATAAAGATTTTGAGTGCAGACACAAAGATAGAATGGCCAAAAGAAATGGGATGAAACTATATCATAGGTCTTGTATGAAAGAAGGTTGTGAAAATGAATTCGAGACGACGTACTCGCCTGACAAAATAGAAATTATTTATTGTGAGAAGTGTTATCAGCAGGAAGTTTATTAAACTATCTCTTTGCTGAATACGGGGCTGTGGCCGGGGTGATGACGGGAGGGGCTAGATTGAGCTTGTGTTTTACCTTTTTTACTACTTTCTTTTTCTTATGGACAACTTTTTTGACTGGGGCCTTTTTCGCTGGAGCTTTGGAAACTGTTGCCGATGTTTTTGCGATTGCTGGCTTTGTAGTCGAAGCAGTATTGGGGGCGAGAGCTATTGGTTTAGAAACTGATTGCGCCTCTCTAGACAATATTTTGCTCTCAGCTTTTTTCTTATTAAAATAACCCTCAGAAGCCAAGACAGCAGCTGAGGAAGTCGTCGCGATAAAAATTAAAATTATTAAAACAAGTGTGTGCTGTTTCATAAACTATAATTCCTAATTATAATCCATTACTACCTTTTGGTAAATTACGGTAAGGGTTTGACTTTCCTCCACGATAGCCTATATGCACATGGTTGCCGGTGGATCTACCTGTAGAACCTA
>JAVHQB010000029.1:0-16664 GCA_036170905.1 Minisyncoccota bacterium
AGAATATATAATAAGGAGGAGGATTTGGAAACGCTATCAGTTGCTGCTCCCAAGTTTGACGAACAAAGAGCTCGGAAGAATAAAGGGTATCTGAAAAGATATGCCACTACATTAGTGAGAAATGTTTCAAAACGTTATTCCGTAGAGCCCCTTCAGCTTGTTTGCTGTCAGGGCAATACAAAACCTTGTTTACATATCGTGCGTGACATCACACAACACGGCATTATGGTTGCTCCTTTTCTGGTTTACTCTCAGGTAAACTGGAAATTGTCCCAAGCCTTTTGGGACGAGCAATACACAAACATTTGTGGCGCCATAGAAACTATGGCTAAATTGGATTTGTTAGACGATGCTTTATAAAAAAGGAGGTGACAACAGATCTGCTTAACGCATGATTTTGCAAATACGAATTGAGATCCAATGCTTACATCATACCTACATCTCGAGAGGAGACTGTCATGACAAAGGATAGGCATACGCTAAAGGATGTGGCAAGGGGGCTCAGCACCCTGAATTTGGAAGTTGATCTTAGGCCGTATGAAGACGCTGTTTTTGCTCAAGGACCCATAGGTCACGACAAATATGGATGCAGGGTGGTCTGTGTGTTTTTCCCGGCCAAAGATGTTCCCAGTATTTCAAGGGGATATCTTGAAAAGGGGGCACGTAAGATCATTGACAAGATTCCACCAGATGGAGAAGGAGGTGATAACCGGTGAGACGGATATCTAGAAGGAAAATGAGTTCTCGAAAGCGAACGTGGCTGATAAGAAGCGTTGAACTCGTCCAGAAGATATCTCGGCGTTCGCAGGCAGTAGTAACCCAGAAATACGAAGGGATGGAAGTTACGATTTCGAAAATCGTTGAAAATACAACATTGCTTCCTAGTCTGTATTTCGGCGAAGTCTTCTTCAATATAGAGGATGATATTGAAGAAGATAGTCATCTTCATGAAGTTCCTCCGATTTCATTTTTTGATGATGGCAAGATTGCTCCCAGTACTTTGGCAAAAAAAATAGCCGAAGACCTTCTGAAAGAAATCGATACCATCATGGAAAAAAATAAGGTAGGTAATACAATGAGTACACACACTTTTGCCGTTGAAGGATATCCCGACAATCTGGATGGAAGAGACTTCGCTCAAACGGTGTTGCTGTTGATTCCAAGATGGATTCACAGCAATAACATGATTATCATTCTACAAGTTGATCTTCATGTCCATGACGGAAAGACCAAATATCCTCATGCACTTTTTGCAGATGAGGATTGCTATCCTTTCATAGACGGAAAGAACAATCCCTACTTTATCGTAACGATTGTCTACCAACCGGGGCTTGTTTTCACTAAACATTTGGCAGATAAAATGGCCAAAGAAGCTGCCGTTGGGATAGATAAGATCATTGAAGAAGCACCCTGGTTTCTAGCCGATGTCTCGTAAAATCATCGGGGTTGGTTCTAAGGTTCTCCTCAGAGATCAATCTACAAGAATGGAAGAAGACTTTATTCTTGTAGAAACTTCAGTCACAGACGGAGACAGCAGGAAGCTTTGTTCATTTCTATCTCCAGGGAATTCTTTCCTCGGGAAGGGAATGAGAGATGTTGTTTCTGCCACTCTTAACGGAAAAGGAGGTGATTGGGAGATAGTTTTTATTGTTTGACAAGTACATTTTCACGGAGGGTTGTCCTATGGGCACCCCTCCTTTTTTATTTTATAAGTGACGTGTGTTAGAATAGTTTCACTATGGAAAATAAAACTTACGATTTAATAATTATTGGTTCTGGTCCGGCTGGCCTTACGGCTTCTATTTATGCCTCTCGTTACAAGATGGGTAACATGGTTATAGGCAGTTTACCTGGAGGGACAATTACTGAGGCTTGGACTGTGGAAAATTTTCCCGCCTTCAATAAAATTTCTGGAATAGATCTCGGACAGAAAATATATGAGCACGCTAAAGAATTGGGAGCCGATATGATTCTTGACGATGTCAAAGACATCTCTCATGAAGGTGAAGTTTTTAAAATAAAAATATCTAATGGCAAAGAATATTTAGCTAAAAATGTTTTGATTGCTACTGGTAGCCAAGCAAGACGCCTAAATTTACCAGGCGAGGAAAAATATATTGGCAAAGGAGTGGTCTATTGTGCTACTTGCGATGCTTATTTCTTTAAAGGGAAAACAGTAGCCGTTGTCGGAGCAGCTAATAGCGCTATTACGGCCGCCCTTCTTTTAAGCACTTTGGCAGATAAGGTGTATATGATATATAGAAGCGAAGATTTAAAGGGTGATCCAGCGTGGATAAACAAAGTGAAAGAAAATCCCAAAATTACTCTTATTCCCAATACTAACGTTTCTGGTCTCTCTGGAGAGAATACACTAGAAAAGATTAATTTAGATAAACCCTATAATAGTTCCAATGAAATTGCTGTTGATGGGCTCTTTATAGAAATTGGTGTTGTACCAAATACTGTTTTAACTAATAAAATCGGTGTTGCTACAGATGAAAGAGACTATATTATAGTTGACGGTACTCAGGCGACCAACATTCCCGGTATTTGGGCAGCTGGTGACATTACTAATAACTCCAATAATTTGCATCAAGTTGTTACTGCCTGTGCCGAAGGGGCTGTGGCCGCCAACGCCATTTTCCTTTCTAAGGAAAGACAGGCCTAGTTACTAATCTAAAAAGTCGTGTTACACTTAAAAAGGCATTATTGATAATTAAAAAGTATCTAAATATGAAAAAGATTTTTATTTTAGCAGTAATTGGAGGAATTTTGCTAGTTACCACCGAAGCTTTTGCTATAAATATGTCAGGTGTAAAAGCCATTTTTTCTCGACAGGCTGGTTCATCAGACGATAATTTGGAGTGCGGTTGGTGTGGAAATTCTTGCATAAATTGGGCAGGCAAAAACAGACGTGATATTTTGTGTGCTACAATCATGCCGCCAACGGGGGCTATTTGTAAAGAGGTGAATGGAGAGTGTGCCAGCGTTATGCCAGATTCTTCTTCCACAACTTCTACTACCCCAAAATGTATAACCGAAGGCAAAACGATACCCGTTTACCCGGGCTATTCAGAAGAATCTTGTTGTGAAGGATTAGAGTTATGTAAAAACGAAGAACCAAAAAGACTGGGTATTTTTGGCATCTGTAAAAAGAATTGTGGAGAGAACAATGAGACTACTTCTACTACTCGTATTTGTTTAGGAGAGGGGAAAGTGCTGGTCAATAAGGAAGACCATTGCTGTAAGGGTTTGAGAGTCCAGGTAACCAATAATTGTAATGCGACAACAACCACTACTTCTTCTACTTCCACTAGTTCTACAACCACTACTTCTTCTACTACCACTTCCACTAAGTGTGCGGTAGTGAGAACTTGTGTGGTCAAAGAAGCTTGCATAGAGTATAGCGGGAAAATCAATTTAACCACAGCGAGTACTGCTAAATGCTGCTCAGGTTTAAAGGCGGTGGCGGCTTATCCCGGCTTTTCTTGTACCGATAAGAATAATTGTCCATTAGCAAATATTACCGGATTTGTTTGCTTAAAAAAACCAAACACAGAATGCCATTATTGTAGTTCCAATAATTCTTGTATTAGTAAATATAGTACTTGTCCTGCCCCAACACAGACAAACTCTCAGGACGGACAAAGGCATTGGGGTGCCCAATGCTATAAAGATCCCGCTACGAATAATTGTTATTTAGGAGCCTATTCCTCTATTAAACCCTATTCTCGTTTTGGTGCTGCTTTTAGTTTCTTAGCCGATAAGTTTTCGAGCTGGTTTAAACGATAAAAAAGGTTCTAAAAAACGTCCCGGACTGGGACGTTTTTTAATTTTGTAACCTGTGTTATATTTTATTTAGCTTTAAATCACTTTTTAATTCTTGCCCTGTGGGCTCGTTAAACCATTAATTCTTGTTTTTGCGTTCCGTATCCTGTCTTGTACTTTACGTTTCAGTTAAAATTTTATATATTATGGCTTTATCTATAGGCATAGTAGGACTACCTAATGTAGGAAAATCTACTCTCTTTCAGACTTTAACCAAAAAGCAAGTTGATATTGCTAACTATCCATTTTGTACAATAGACCCAAATGTAGGAGTGGTTGCTGTTCCCGATGAGCGAGTTGATAAATTAGCCATCCTCACAAACTCAGCCAAAAAAATTTATACCACCATTGAATTCGTTGATATTGCTGGCTTAGTAAAGGGAGCTAACAAAGGCGAAGGACTGGGCAATAAATTTTTAGCCAACATTAGGGAAACCGATGCAGTTTTGTATGTCTTGCGAGCCTTCGCTAAAACCGACATTATCAACACAGAAGCCTCAGTTGATCCTATTCGAGAAAAAGAAATTTTGGATACTGAGTTGGCCCTTAAAGATTTGGAGACCATAGAAAAACGTCTTAAAGAAGTTGAGGGTGAAGCTAAATCTAATGTGAAGGGTGCCCGCGAGGAGCAGGAAACGCTTCTTAAAGCCAAGCAGTTTTTAGTAACGGGCCAGATTCTCTACGGCCAAAGTTGGGCTGAGGATGAATTTAAATATCTGAATGGCTATCAGCTTTTAACTATTAAGCCACGCCTTTATCTTTTAAATGGCAAGGACGAAGAGGTTCCCAATAGTATTTTAGAAAAATTCAAAGCCAATCATTGGCCCTATTTAATCATTGATGTCTTAACTGAATTTGAAGCCTCTGAATTTAGCCGCGAGGATAGAGCTTCACTGGGACTACCCCTTGATTCTGAACTAGACATACTTATTCAGGAGTCTTACAAACTTTTAGATTTGATTACTTTTTTAACTACAGGGCCAGATGAAACTCGCGCCTGGACACTCAAAAAAGGACTAACCGCACCCAAGGCAGGAGGAGTTATTCATTCTGATTTTGAATCTCATTTTATTAAGGCTGATGTTATAAATTGGCAGGAGCTTTTAAATCATAATGGTTACGCTAAGGCCCGTGAAGAAGGACTTATTCGTACAGAGGGAAAGGAATATATAATTCAGGATGGCGACGTGATAGAGATAAAGCACAATGCGTAAGGGCATGGCATAAAGTCCAAAGCTCAAAGTTCAAAGTCCAAACAAGAAATTCAGAATGTGTATCCATTTGGATTTTAGAGTTTTAGAATTTATTTAAACTTTGGATTTTAGACTTTAAACTTTTTTATAACAGTGTTTACTGGATGCACTCTTTTATGCTATAAATGAGGATACGCGGGTATAGCACAGTGGTAGTGCGGCAGCTTTCCAAGCTGTTTACACGAGTTCGAATCTCGTTACCCGCTCTGTAAAGAAAGTTTATAAAGTTCGTAAAGTTATAAAGTTTATCAAGTAAAATTCTAGATTTCCTATGCCAAATTCTTTGGCCCCATTTAGTCATTTAGATTTCAATTAAAATTTAAAATTTAGACTTTAAAATTTGTTTGTCGTCGCTCATGCGTTTATTTAGAACCAGTTTGTCACTATTAATTATAGGTATTGTTATTTTCTCCATTTTTGTTTTCTGGAGTTATTTTAATACTTCTCATAATTTTTCAGTAATTTCAAAGGTACCCACCACTACTACCACTACCAAACCGCAGGAGGTGTCTTTTTTGGCGTTGGGAGACATTATGTTATCTCGAGGAGTGGCCTACAAAATTAGCAAACATACACTCGAATATCCGTTCGAAAAAGTTAAAGATATTTTATGGAAAAATGATTTAGTGTTTGGCAACCTTGAGGGACCCATTATTGAAGGGCGAGAAATAAAGGACGAAGAAATGGTTTTCAGAATGGATCCTAACCTTGTTTCTGTTCTATCTAGTAATAACCTTGGAATTTTATCTTTAGCCAATAATCATATTCCTAATTTCGGTGAGGAAGGAATTAAAAGTACTCTTACGAAATTAGGTTACCAAAATATTTATTCAGTCGGCGCCGGGCAAGGAGAAGAAGCCTATAAACCAACAATAGTAAACGTTAAGGGGATAAAAATTGCCTTTTTAGCTTATACCGACCCAATGACTGCTCAATCAGACTATGCTGCTACCGAAAATCACTATGGGGTAGCCCTTATGGACAGTAGCCGTCTAGGGAAAGATATTACTAACGCCAAAGAAAAAGCTGACCTCGTTATTATTTATATGCACTCGGGAGAAGAATATGAAACTGTCTCCACCTCCCGCCAAACAAATTTTGCCCATTTAGCTATTGATAGCGGTGCCAGCCTAGTAATCGGCAGCCATGCTCATGTAGTTCAACCGGTAGAAAAATATAAAGATAAATATATTGTCTATGGTCTAGGTAATTTTATTTTTGACCAAATGTTTTCTCTATCTACTCGTCAAGGAGTAATGGCCAATTTTATTCTTACCAAAGAGGGCGTTAAGGACGTAGAATTTTTACCTTATCTTATCAATGATTATTGCCAGCCTACACCTGTTATAGGAACCGATGCAGATAAAATTCTTAAATTGCTTAAATTAAATAAGATAACGATACAAGATTAAGTTCAAAAACTGTCTCCAATCGTTTTGAAGCAGTGTTTCTTCTACTATTTTCTTGAAAAAAACTGGGAAATTGCTATAATATTACTTAATTATTTATTTTATTCAAAGCATTTATTTTTTTAGAAGTTCCTTATAAGTTTGATTAGTAATTTATACTCTTTTAAAAAAGCAAGTATGCTTTAAACTATTTAAATGTATACAACGGTTGGCACTCATTTTTTAATGGATTTTTGGGGTGTTAATGCAGAGCTCTTGGATGACAGAAAGAAGATTTTAGCTATTCTGAAAACAGCTGCAGAAAAAACACATAGTCAAATACTTGGCGTTAAAGTACACAAATTTAGTCCTCACGGCTTGACAGCCGTTTTATTGTTGGCCGAATCTCATATTTCTATTCATACTTATCCTGAACATAATTTCGCGGCTCTCGATGTTTACACTTGTGGTAATCATACTACCCCTGAAAAAGGAGTAGCTTACCTCAAAGCTGCGCTCAAGCCTACGAGAGTCACCATCCAAAAAATAAAAAGAGGTTTAAATTAATTTGACATTAAAAAGGAAGGTTCTATACTTAATGCAAAAGTAAAATTATTAATATGGGCAAAAAGAAAATTATTTGGTTAGTTGTTGCTATTTTATTGGTGTTAAGCTTATCCGCCGTGTTGGCTTATAAAGAAAAGCTTTTACCTACAGGTAGCTATGTTTATGTATTAAAACCTTCTCCCATAAAAGTTCCTGTAGTAAGTGGACCTATGTGTGGTTGGTGCGGTAACAACTGCGTGAATTGGAAAAACGTTAACGCTCGTCGAGTTCGTTGCGCCGATGTTATGCCTGCTTCAGGGACCGAGTGTATAGCCGAAAACAATGTCTGTGTCATTAAGGCGGTCAACCTTCAAACAGAATAGAAAATAAGATTAGAGGGGTTGTTCACAAGAACAGCCCTTTTTCTTTTGTTTTTAGTTTATGATAGAATAAAGGAAGTTCATCAAGTTAAAAGTTTATAAAGTTGTAAAGTACGGATTCAGGAGAGACAAATCTCTGAATTTATGCTTTGTGTTTTTTACTTGATAAACTTGATAAGCTTTATAACTTTATAAACTTACGTTCCATGATTCTATCAGACAGAGACATAAAAAAAGCTATAAAAGAAGGACACGTTAAAGTAGAACCTTTAATGTCTAACTCCATCCAGCCCGCTAGCGTTGATTTGCACCTAGATTCCAAGTTTTTGTTTTTCAAATACGGTAAGCATACTTTCATAGATGTTAAAGAACCGGCGGATGACCTAATGGAAATGGTGGATATGAAGGAAGATGGTTATGTAGTTATTCATCCTAACGAATTTGTCTTAGGAAATACTCTAGAGAGAGTTACTGTCGATAAAACTATGGCCGGCAGATTAGAAGGTAAGAGCTCTCTCGCTCGTTTAGGTCTTCTGGTTCATGTTACTGGTGGTTATTTGGATCCAGGCAACAGTACTACTTTAACCCTAGAATTTCATAATGTTAACAATTTACCCATAAAACTTTATCCGGGTATGAAAATCGCTCAGATGTCCTTTATGCCCATGTCGAGCGAATGCGAACACGGCTATGGTGACAAAAAATTGGGCAGTAAGTACTACGGCAAGAATAAGCCAGTGGCCAGTCAAATTTACAAGGATTTCCTTAAAAAATAAAATCATTATGTTTGCTTCAGCCTCTCCAAATAAAAATATACGCATACTTACTGGTGATAGGCCCACCGGTAAATTTCATTTAGGACATTTATTTGGGTCTTTACAAGAACGCCTCCGGCTTCAAGGGGAAGGAGCGGAGTGTTTCTTTATTATTGCTGATTATCAAGCTATTACAGATAGGCTGACCACTCAAGATTTAGAGGAAAATATTTTGGAGGCTACCCGCACTTATTTAGCTCTTGGCATAGACCCTCAAAAGGGCCATATTTTTGTCCAGTCTCAAATTCCTGAAGATGCTGAACTTTTCGCTTTGTTTTCAATGTTCGTTAATATTGGCCGCTTAGGGCGAAATCCCACTACCAAGGCTGAATTTCGAGCAGCAGTTTCTCAAGGCTTTATAGGTGAAAATCAAATGTCTTTAGGTCTTTTTTCCTATCCAGTTTTTCAAGCTGCCGATATTTTGCTTTTCAACGCTAATGCCGTACCAGTGGGGGAAGATCAACTGCCCCATCTTGAACAGACAAAAGAGATAGCCGAATTCTTCAATAAGCATTATAGTAAAGTTTTTAATATTCCCAAGCCAATTATAACTGTAGGAGCGCGCATCTTAGGTCTTGATGGCACCCAAAAAATGTCTAAAAGTTTGGACAACGCTATTTATATTTTTGATCCGCCAGAAATCATTATGGCAAAGATTAAAAAGGCTAAAACAGATTCCCAATCAAATGTAAAATATGATCCACAAAATCATCCAGGAATAAGTAATCTTATTAATATTTACAGTCTTTCCACCGGATTGAGTTATGAAAAAATAGAAAAAGAATTTGTTGGTAAAAATTATAGTCAATTCAAAGAATCTCTAGGTAATGTTTTAATAAATTACTTAGCCCCTTACAGAAAAAATTACCTTAAATTATTGGCTGATAAAGGCACTGTTATTAACGCTTTAAAAGAGGGCACAGAGGCAGCGCGCCAGGAAGCTCAAAAAACTATGGTAGCAGTCAAGAAAGCTCTCTTAATGCATTATCCCAACATTTTCTAACTGTTTGTCATATCAATTAAAAAGCAGCTTTTCTTTCTTGTGAGAAGCCGCTTTTTGTGTTAAAATTAAGCCACATAATAAAGAAAAATCTATATTTTTTAAATCTGTAAAATTGTTAATAAGCTAAATTAAAAAATACGGTCCATGAATATTAGCTGGTTAGGAAGCGGTTTTGTCCGTTTGGAATACAAAAATCTTTCAATTGCTATCAATCCTTATACAGAAGTTGAAACGGGGGTAAAACCACCGCGTTTTAAGTTTGATTTAGCTGTTCTTTCCAAATTAGAGGATATGAGCACAAATCCTTATGTCAAAAATGCTGATAGTAGTCAATTTATTTTAGCTGGCGATGGAGAGATAGAAAAAAATGATGTTTTTATTTTGGGTTTTTCTATGAATCAAGTTAAAGATTCTACTACCAAAATGCAAAATGGTAATATTTTTGTTCTTAGGGGTGAAGAGGTTAACATTGCTTACTTAGGATTTTTACCTGAGGGTAAATTAACTCCTGAAATGTTAGATAAAATAGGTGCTATAGATGTTCTTTTAGTACCAGTCGGAGACGGAAATAGTTTGAATGAAAGTGAAGCCATAGGGGCTATTAATGACTTGGAGCCCAAAGTAGTTATTCCTATTAATTATGCTTTGCCTGGTTTCAAAAATAAACTTGATTCCTTAGAAAAGTTTCTGAAAGCTTACGGCAAACAGCCAGCTCTTACAGATAAGAAAATGAATATCAAGAAATCCAATCTTCCCCCCGAGACCCTCCTCTATGTTTTGGAAGCAGAAATATAATACTCCATTTAATTTTAAAGGCTAAATTTTAAATTTTAAATCAAATCCAAATTTTTTAATGTCTAAATGAAAACAGATTTTAATACGATTGAGTTTTAGTATTTTGTTTAAACTTTGTAATTTAACTTTTAGCCATTGAAACTTATTTAAAATTCAGTAATTTAATCATTCACTTAAAATTTAAAATTTAGCCTTTAAAATTTTGTTTTACAAACCTGGTATGGATAAAGAAATTACCCCCGAAAATTTGAAAAATATTCAGAATAAAAACCTGTCTGAAGAGCTCAGCACTTCCTATTTGAGCTACGCCATGTCTGTTATCGTGGCCAGAGCTCTGCCTGATGTTCGCGACGGTCTTAAGCCAGTTCAGCGCCGCATTCTTTATGCCATGAATGAAATCGGGCTTACCCATAGTGCCAAGACCAGAAAATCAGCGGCTGTTGTCGGTGAGGTTTTGGCTAAATATCATCCCCACGGAGATGTGGCTGTGTATGACACCATGACCCGTATGGCTCAAGATTTTTCCATGCGTTATCCTATGGTTCATGGTCAAGGAAACTTTGGTTCTATTGATGGTGATTCAGCCGCTGCTATGCGTTACACCGAAGCTAAGTTGTCAGCTTTAGCCGAAGAAATGTTAACTGACATAGACAAAGATACTGTTGATTTTATCCCTAACTACGATAACACTAAAAAAGAGCCCACAGTGCTTCCTGCTAAAATTCCTTACCTTCTTTTAAATGGCACTTTGGGTATTGCTGTGGGTATGGCTACCTCCATTCCCCCCCATAATTTAGGAGAAGTAATAGACGCTCTTCTTTATTTAACAGACAATCCTGATTGTGTTACTAAAGACCTTCTAGAATATATCAAAGGTCCTGATTTTCCTACCGGTGGGATTATTTACGACAAAAAAGCCCTTGTGGAAGCTTACAGTACTGGCCAAGGAAAAGTAGTGACTCGTGCTAAAGCGGAAATAGTAGAAGCTAAAAATGGCGAAGAGCATATTATAGTTACGGAAATCCCCTTTCTCGTGAACAAGTCTGAGCTTATCAAAAAAATTGCCTCGCTTGTTGAGGAAAAAACTTTAGAAGATATTAAAGACCTTCGTGACGAAAGCGATAAGGATGGTTTGCGCGTTGTGATTGAACTCAAGAAGGGAACCGCTTCTAAAAGAACTCTTGCCAAGCTTTACAAATACACCGAGCTTGAAAAAGCTTTCTATTTCAACGTAGTGGCTTTAACTGATAATGGTTTGCAGCCCAAGGTCTTGCCATTAAAAAACATTTTAGAAGAATTCTTAGCTCACCGAGAAATTGTTGTACGTCGCCGCACCAATTTCTTATTAGAGAAGGCCAAAGCTCGTGCTCATATTTTGGAAGGACTCAAAAAGGCGCTTGATCATATCGACGAAATTATAAAAATTATTCGTGCCTCTGACAGCAAAGAGGATGCAGTTAGAAACTTAATCAAAAAATTTGAATTTTCCGAATTGCAAGCTAATGCTATTTTGGAAATCAAATTACAAAACTTGCCCAAGCTTGAAAGGCAAAAAATAGAAGACGAATTAGCACAGCAAAAGAAACTAATAGCTGAATATACTGCCATTCTTAAGGATAGTAAGAAACTTTGGAAAATCATTAAAGACGAATTAGCAGCTATCAAAGAAAAATATGGTGACCCACGTCGCACCCAAGTATTTAATCAACCCGTTGATTCCATAGAAGTAGAGGACCTTGTTCCTACCGGAGAAACATTTATTGCCCTTTCCAAGAGTGGTTATATTAAGAGGCTGCCAGCTAGCACTTTCAAAACCCAGAAGAGAGGCGGCAAAGGCGTTATCGGTTACGAGGTTAAAAATGAAGACGACTTTTTGGAAAAAATAGTTGCCGCCGATCTTTCTGATTATTTATTATTCTTTACCGACCAAGGACGTGTTTTCCAAGTCAGGGCTTTTGAAATAGGGGAGGCCTCCCGTACCAGCCGAGGCAAACTCATTCAAAATTTCCTGGAATTAGGCAGTAACGAAAATGTCACCGCTATTCTTAACTACAAACAGAAAGACAAGAGCAAGTATCCTTATTTAATAATGGTCACCAGAAACGGTGTAGTCAAAAAAACCGCTTTTAAAGAGTATGAAAATATGCGCCACACCGGACTCTCAGCTATTAAGCTCACTAAAGGTGATATCTTGCAGTGGGTAGGCTTTTCCGATGGCAATAGCGAACTCGTTCTTGGTACCCATAACGGTCAAGCTATTCGCTTTAGTGAAAAAGATGCTCGACCTATGGGTAGAGTAAGCCAGGGAGTAACGGCTATGAGGCTTAAGAAAGATGATTATGTTATCGGTACCCTTCTTTTAAATACTGCTACCATTAAAGAAGGCAAGGCCAAAATAGTAGTTATTACTGAGCATGGCTATGGCAAAGTGAGTGATATTAAAGATTACCGTAAACAGAAGCGCAGTGGCAGTGGCATTAAAACTTTGAAAATTACACCCAAGAACGGTAATCTTATTTCACTTATGCTTTGGACAGACCAAGAAGAACTCCTAGCTATGTCCAAAAGTGGACAAACTATCAGAGTGCCTTTAAACAATTTGCCCATTCTTAATCGCTTGACTCAGGGTGTGAGGGTAATGAAATTAGATGACAGCGACAAGATTAGTAGTGTTAGTTTGGTTTAAACAAAAACACTCGGATGAATCCGAGTGTTTTCATTTGCGCTTCTTTTTAAGTAAGGTATAATAAGGATATAGAAAAAGTCCAAAGCTCAAAGTCCAAAGTCCAAACAAGGAATTTAGAATTCAGGATTCTGTTTAAACTTTAGAACTTTAGACTTTATTTAAACTTTGGATTTTAAACTTTAAAAATTAAATTGACCCCATGTTTTCTGATTTAAAACCAGAGGAGCTCGTAAATAAGTTACCCCTCGAGTCCGGGATGCAAATAGTCGATTTTGGCTGTGGTACTGGTTTTCTTACCCTGCCGCTGGCGAAAAAAGTAGCTCCCAATGGGCGGGTTTTAGCCCTTGATTTAGTTCCCGAATATTTGGAAACAGTAAAGCTTAAAGCTGATAATCAAAAACTAAGTTACTCCGTTATTACTAAATGCGTAGACCTGACAGCGTCCAATGCTACTGGCCTTAATCCTTCTTCAATAGGAGGGGCAGTTATGGCCAATGTTTTATTCCAAAATAATGAGGATGGCAAAAAAGCGCTTCTTCAAGAAGCCAAAAGAATTTTGCGTCCAGACGGTTTTCTCCTAATAGTAGAATGGCACATAGAAGATTTACCACCTAGTGAAAATCTTTACCCTTTAAGCAAAGAAGATATTCTAAAACTTTTAGCAGATTCTGGATTTACTTTAACTAAAGAACTTTCTTTAAGTACCACAACTCATTGGGCCCTCCTCTTTTCTAAAACGTAAAATTACT
Source organism: Minisyncoccota bacterium (assembly GCA_036170905.1). GTDB lineage: Bacteria > Patescibacteriota > Minisyncoccia > UBA6257 > JAVHQB01 > JAVHQB01. Next base: position 13,444 of record JAVHQB010000029.1, read on the forward strand.
CAAGAATTTAGAATTTAGAAGTTGGAATTTAGAATGAACTCATGGACTCTTGCCAAATTCCATATTCCAAATTCCAGATTCTCAAACCTTCATTTATTTATTTAAACATTCACTTAAAATTTAAAATTTAGCCTTTAAAATTAAACGCACTCCTCATGTCTTTTTCATCCCTATATCCTCGTCAAAAAATAATTTTAGCTGTTCTTTTCTTCCTTATTTTTATTGTTATTACTGTTGGTATTATTGTGCCTAGACTAGGAAAAAATAAAGTTTTTTCTGGCCAAATTTTAGTTTGGGGGATAGATAAGAAAACAGATATTGCCCCACTCATAGAGGCTTTCAATACTCGTTACCCCAAGGCTCAAGTTGTCTACGAAATGAAAATTGCCGCTACCTATGAAACCGATTTAATGGACGCTTTTGCTAGGGGACAGGGACCAGACGTTTTTGTGGTTAACAACGAAAAAATTAGTGATTATCTTCCTTACGTCGCTTCCTGTAGTTTAGGTGGCTCTACTAGCGATACTCCCGCTTGTTATTTCAAAGGCAAAATTTATACCGAATCGCAGCTCAAAACTGATTTCCCAGAAGTAGTTTCAAATGACTTTAGCAGTAAAGGATCTCTTTTTGGTTTACCCCTTTCCGTTGATACTTTAGGCCTTTATTACAACAAAGATTATTTTAATAAAGCCAACATTGCCGTACCCCCGACTCTTTGGGACGGTAAAAGTTCCACCAGCGTGGAAACTACTGCGCGCAAACTTAGACAGCTTAAAAAATTAGTTTTATCAAGATCTGGCATATCTTTAGGAGGGAAGTCAGACACGATAGAAAATGCTTCTGACATCTTGGCCTTAATGATGATGCAACAAGGAGCCATTTTAAAATCTAATGGGCAAGTTGCTTTCGCTGATAGTGATTCAACCAACCTTACGGCCAAAGCCTTAGGTTTCTATATAGATTTTGCTAATCCACAATCAACTAACAATAACTATAATTGGGGCCAAGGCATCTCGGCTCTCAATGCTTTTTGGCAGGGTAAGTCTGCTATATATTTGGGCTATTACAGAGATAAGACATTCATTGACCAGTACGGCGGCGATTTAAATTATGGATACGCCAAAATACCCCAATTCTCTTCCTCCTTAAAAACGGGTAGTACAATTAATTACGCTAATTATTATAGTTTTGTCGTTTCTAAGCAGTCTAAAAATGTCAGTCCTGCTTGGCAATTTGTGATGGGAGCAGCCGATGACGACATTGCCAATCGCTATTATCAAAGTACTAAAAATCCTCCCGCCAAAAGAAGTCTTATTGCTAGTACCCTAAACAATGATTTTTCTGGTCCTTTTGTTCAACAAATTTTAACTGCCAGTTCTTTTAGTGGCTTCCCTAGCGCTGTAGTCACCAGAGCTTTTGATACTATGATTAACGATTCTCTCCACGGAGTTACTTTATATGAAGCCATTAGCAAGGCTGCTCGTACTATAGAGAGCTACTAGCCAATCAAAAATTTTAAAGGCTAAATTTTAAATTTTAAGTGAATGATTAAATGAATAAATGAGAGCTAAGAACAAAATACCAATTTACAAAAGAGGCGGCGGCTGCGTTTTAGAAATTTAGATTCGATTTAAAATTTAAAATTTAGCCTTTAAAATTAATTAGCAGTATGTCCAAATTAAAAAAATTTATTTTAGTTTTTGCTCTTTTATCGATAGTAATCATTCCCTTATCCGCCTCAGCTGCCCTAGTTACCCTAGTTACCTGTGCAGCTGGGCAGTGCACCTATTGCGACCTGCTTGATATGGGACAGGACATTTTAAATTTTATTAAAAACTATGTTCTTATCGCAGGTGCTGTTGTATTTATTATGATAGGTGGTTTTCGTATAATTACTGCAGGAGGAAACCCTGGCGCATACAAAAAAGGCTGGGATACTATAAAAGCCACTTTGATTGGCATAACCATAGCCTTTTCAGCCTGGTTCATAGTGAATACCATTGTAAATATTTTGGCTGTTAGCAGCGGGCAATCTATGGATAGTATATTTTGGGACAAGATAACATGCGAGGATATTAAGCCTCAATAATAATTAAAACAATATTAATTTTATTTATGCGTAAATTTTTTATAATCTTTTTGGCTCTTTGTTTGTGTTTGCCTTTGGCAACTGCCTGGGCCTTAACTGAGGCAGGGGGAGGGGGGTCTGAAAACGGGGTGGATCTTACAAAAATTTTCCCAACCTCAGGGGATGATTTGCAGACTATAATTAATCGCGTAGGTAGCCTTCTTTTTATAATTTCTATCCCCATAGCTGTTATTATGATCCTTTGGTCTGGTTTAGAGTTTATTACTGCTGGTGGGGACCCCAAGAAAATTACTACCGCCAGAAATAGAATCAAATACACTCTCATTGGCATGGCCGTCATAATATTGGCTACTAGCGCCGTAGCCTTAATTCAATATCTTTTAACTGGCACATAGCGGAAACCTCATTTGACAATATTGTTTATTCCTATTAGAATAAATCTATAGTAATATATTAATTAAAATAATTTTATTTATATGAAAAAGTTCCTTACGGTTGCATTTGCCTTTATGGCTTTGCTTTTAGTAGTAACTCCTGCGCTAGCTACTTGCACCCTGGATGATCCTAGTGGCTGTACGCCAAATCCACCCATTAGGACAACTGCTGAGCTCTTCAATTTTCTTTCTAAGGTTACCAGCTGGATGTTCGTAACCCTGCTCTTCTTGGCATTCATCTTTATAGTCGTAGGCGCCTTTACCTACGTTAGCTCTAAGGGTGATCCCAAGGCCGTTACCCTTGCCAAGAATTACATCATTTACGCTTTGATTGGTGTGGTTGTGGGTGTCTTAGCTAAAGGATTAATCTTGGCTGTCTGCAGCATAATGGGTGTTGCCTGTACCCTTTTATTCTAAAAGAAAAATAATTGAGAACCGAAAAACCATCCTTAGGGAACTCGTCCTGAGTCTACCGAAGGATGGTTTTTTGTTTAGCGATTTAACATCTTTCTGCCCTGTATTCTACCCCACACTCATCAAAAATTCTTGTTTTTCAAAGAAAAGCAGAGAAAACAGTTAATTCTGTTTAATCTTTAATAAGTGTGTGGGTAAACTTTATAACTTTTGACTTGATAAACTAATGTGTGCCGAGGAGAGGACTCGAACCTCCACCCATTGCTGGACTGGCTCCTAAAACC
>JAVHQB010000030.1:0-3688 GCA_036170905.1 Minisyncoccota bacterium
ATGATTATTTTACCCAATAAATTTAATGTCGTTTCAGAAAATAATAAAGAAGGCGTTTTTGAAATCGCTGGTCTTTATCCTGGCTATGGCATTACTGTAGGCAACTCTTTAAGAAGAGTTCTCTTGTCTTCAATAGAAGGCGCCGCTATCACTTACTTTAAGGTGAATAATACTCCTCATGAATTCACTACTCTTAAGGGAGTTTATGAGAATGTCTTGGAGGTAATGCTTAACTTGAAACAACTTCGTTTTAAGCTGTTTAGCGATGAACCTAAGGTCTTGTCTTTAGAAGTTAACGGGGAGAAAGAGGTTACGGGTTATGACATTAAAAAAGATGCCGAAGTAGAGTTAATGAATCCAGAAATTCACATAGCTACCTTAACCGATAAAAAAGCCAGCTTAAGTCTTGAAATTACCCTGGAAAAAGGAATAGGTTATTCTCAAGTAGAAGATAGACAAAAGAAAATGGGTAAATTACCTATAGGCGTAATCGGTGTTGATGCTTTATTTTCTCCTGTTTTAAACGCGACCTTTGAAGTAGAGAATATGCGGGTAGGAGATAGAACGGATTATAACCTTTTAAGACTCAAGGTGACTACAGACGGTACTGTTACTCCCCATGGAGCACTTAACGAAGCTTTAGAAACTTTGGACAAATTAACCGAAGCTATGCTTAATCTTCTTCCTTGGGGTCAGCCCAAAGTTGAAGAAAAGGTTGTCAAAGAAGTTAAGACCACTAAAGAAGCAAAAGAAGAGAGAAAAGAAGATAGAGCCAGCGTTTTAGCAACTCTCAAAGACAAAGATACCAAAGACATAAAAATAGATGAAATGGGACTTTCTAATCGAGCGGTGAAAGCTTTAAATAGTAATGGTTTTAGAACCCTTTCCGGTATTTTAAAAATTAGTAGCGAAACTCTTCAGGGGATGAACCAAATTGGCGATAAGGTATTCGCTGAAATTAAAGAGAGAGTAGAATCTTTGGGTTATAGTCTCAAAATGAAAGAAAAATAATAATTTTATCTAATCTGATTAATTTTTAGTATGCGTCATCTTCAGAAATTAAGAAAATTTGGAGTTAAAAAAAACCAACGAGTAGCCCTTTTAAAAAATCTCGCTGGAGACTTAATAATGAAAGGTAAAATCAAAACTACTACTGCTAAAGCCAAGTCCGTAGCCGTTAAGGTAGAGCATTTGATAACCTTGGCTAAGAAGCAAAATTTAGCTTCTTTTAGGCTTTTAAAGCAAAGAATACCAGCCAAAGCTGCTGACAAATTATATTATGAAATTGCTCCTAAATTTACTAAGCGCCAAGGAGGGTATACTCGAATAGTAAAATTAGCTGAAAGAAGAGTCCAAGATAGGTCTGAACAGGCAATTATATCAATAATAGATTAATAAAGAGAAAAGGTAACAACATGGTACACAAACAAATAGCCAGCATAATCACTTTGGACGCTACTAACGAAACTTTGGGTCGTTTAGCCTCTAAGGTCGCCAAACTCATTCAAGGCAAAGAAAAAGCCGATTTTACTAATAATCAAACAGGTAATGTTAAGATTATTGTTAACAATATTAACCATATATTGGTTACCGGAAAAAAACAAACCCAGAAAATATACTACAGACATACTGTTGGTTACGTAGGACATTTGAAGTCTACTAGCCTGGAAGAAATGTGGCAGAAAGATCCTAAGCGAGTTTTTTATAAAGCAGTTTTCGGTATGCTTCCTGAGAATAAGTTACGCAATTTACGTATGAAAAATTTAACTATAAACCTCTAAAAAGAAACATTTTAAATATATGATGGCTACTATTAAGGCAAAAACAACCGAAACTAAAAAGCCAAAGACCAAGATTTTAGCTGGCGAACCAGCTCCTGTGGTTAAATCCAAAGTTACCAAAAAAACTCCAGCGAAAAAAGAAAAGCCTATCTCTAAAACCGATAGTTTTAGCGGAACCTATATTGAGGCTTTAGGTAGGCGTAAAGAAGCCATAGCAAGGGTGAGACTTTATCCTAAACAAACAGGTCTTTTAGTGAACGGAAAGCCTTTAGAAAAATATTTTACTTTAGAAAATTTACAAGCTAAAATAGTTAAACCTTTAAAATTAACAAATGTTTTAGGGGGGTTTGGTATTAGTCTTCAAGTAAAGAGTGGGGGATTAAGCGGCCAGGCTGATGCAGCCGCTTTAGCTATTAGCCGAGCTTTGGTTAAGGTAGATTCGGCGAATCGTGCCATCTTAAAGCCAGCACATTTGCTTACTCGTGATAGTCGAGCAGTGGAAAGAAAGAAATATGGTCTTAGAAAGGCTCGTCGAGCTACTCAATGGAGAAAACGTTAATTCTTTTTTAACAAAAACACCCCTTGGGGGTGTTTTTAGTTTAATTAATTTGGAATTTTAGAAAGCATTGGTTATAATTTGCCTAACAGGCAAAATATATCAGATATACTCAGTAGAGATATATCTGCTATAATCTTTCCAAGGAAAGAATATATCAAACATATTCAATAAAATATGTCTGTTATAATCTGCTCAAGGAGCAGAATATACCAGATATACTCAGTAGAGATATATCTGTTATAATGAAAAGAGAACTATGTTGTCATTTAAAAAACCAGCTGTATTTTCTTTTATTTTGGCTACCACCCTTCTCTTGATAGCGGGTTTTTTAATTTTAATTTCAGCCTCTTCTGGAGCCGGTGCTCGTATTTATGGGGACCCATTTTATTATATTAAACAACAATACTTAATAGGTTTAGGAGCAGCTATTATTATTGGTTTTATTTTTTATAAAATCCCTTATCAGTTTTGGCGAAAGACTTCTGCATTTTGGCTAGGAATGATTTTGCTTTTAGTTCTTTTAGCTTTTCTTCCTCAGTTTGGATTACCGGGGGAAACAGCTCATCGCTGGTTTAAACTTGGCCCCTTATCTTTCCAGCCGTCAGAATTTTTAAGATTTTTTTACATAATTTTTTTGGCAGCCTGGTTAGCTAAAATGCCTTTGATAAAAATTAAAAGTCTTAGTCATGGAGTAGCGCCTTTCGCAATTGTTTTGGGATTAATCAGTATTATTCTTATAAAACAACCGGCAACTAGTATAGTCTTTCTGATAGGCACGACTGCCATAGTTATGTATTTAATAGCCGGTATGAAAATAAAACACCTTTTTGTCTTGATAGCCATAGCCTTAATATGTCTCAGTATCCTAGTTTATTCGGGCAAGGGCTATCGGTTAGAAAGAATTTGGGTTACCTTTTTTCCCGAAAGAGCCGATTCTTCCAGTCGGCAACAAAAAGAGCAATCCCTTGAAGGGATTGGTTCTGGTAAAATATTAGGAGTTGGCTATTTTGATTCAGTGAAAAAATTTCAATACCTGCCTCTAGGTTTTACTGATTATATTTTTGCTATTTATGCAGAAGAAACTGGTTTTGCGGGCTCACTGGCACTAATTGGGCTGTATCTCTTTTTTGTTATGAGCGGACTTAGCATAGCCTGCAATAACCAGGATCTCTTCGCTCGCTACGCTGCTTTTGGCTTGATTTTTACTATAGGCCTTCAAGCCTTAACTAATATAGCCGTTAACATAGGGTTACTTCCGGTAACAGGAATTCCTTTACCATTTGTGAGTTATGGGAGATCGGACCTATTATTAATGGCCATGGCAGTGGGTCTTGTCCTTAATACCGCC
>JAVHQB010000031.1:0-3570 GCA_036170905.1 Minisyncoccota bacterium
CGCCGATTTGCTGGAGCGCTGCGATGTGCTGCACGACGCGGGCGGCGCGCTGATCACGCCCGGCCTGATCGACTTGTACGTTTTAGTGGTTGTTCTATATTCATATTTATCAAGATTGAAAAATAAAAGAAAAAGCGGCCATTAAGACCACTTTTTGGTTTTAATGATTTCGTCAATCAAACCATATTTTTTAGCTTCATCGACCGACATAAAATAATCCCTGTCAGTATCTTTTTCTATTTTCTTTATGTTTTGGCCAGTATGTTTGGCTAGCACTTCATTTAATTTAGCTTTTATTTTACCAATTTCTTTGGCAGTGATTTCTATCTCTGTAGCTTGTCCGCCTACCCCCTCCATAGCTACTTGGTGAATCATAATTTCGCTATTGGGCAAGGCAAATCTTTTCCCCTTGGCTCCGGCACCCAAAATAACCGCCGCAGCTGAGGCAGCTAGCCCAACGCAAATAGTACTCACGGGAGATTTCACAAATTGCATGGTATCGTAAATAGCCAGAGCTGCGCTCACTTCACCACCAGGGCTATTAATGTACATTACCATTTCTTTATGAGGGTCCTTATGGTCCAGGAAAAGCATTTGCGCTATCACTGTATTAGCTACAGCGTCATTGATGGTACCCCCCAAAAAAACTATTCTATCTTCTAATAGTCTTGAATAGATATCATAAGCCTTCTCCCCATAGGTCGATTTTTCTATTACGGTGGGGACCAGATATTCCATTTTAGGGTTAAATTTCTTCATACATTTATATTATACCGTATCTTTTGGGGTTTTGGTAGTCGATTCCGTAGTGACCTTAACACTCTCTTGGGGCAAAAAACCTTCTAAGTAATCCCAAGTTTTTCTTCTAATAACTATTTCCTTGGCGTACAGTTTAATTTCATCATTATTTAGCTCGCTTGTTTCTTCTCCCAAAGACCTTAACACTTCAGTTACGGTCACGCTTACTTCGTCTTCATTCGCCGTTAATTTTTGCTCCTTGGCAATAGTTCTCAAAATTAAATCAGCCTTAGCTTTAACGGCAGCATTCTCTCGAAGTTCTTTCTTCATTTCTTCTTCAGTCTTTTTAATTTGCTTCAAGTATTCTTCAAAAGGTAATCCATGATCTTCACATTGATGTTGTACATTGTGAAGCATTGCTTGGAGCTCTCCCTCTACCACGGATTCTGGCAAATCAACAGTTACTTTATCAGCAATATTTTTTAGCATTAAACTTCTTATTCTCTCACCTTCCGCTCTATTCTTTTCCCCTTGGATGCCATCCTCTATGCTTTTTTTCAAGGCATCTAGATTATCAAATTTGCCTAGGGTTTTAGCAAACTCATCATTTAAATCAGGTAATTTTCTTTCTTGGACTTCATTTATCTTTACTTGGAAGTCTAACTTTTTTCCTCTCAAATTTTCTTCCCAATAATCAACTGGAGCTATTACGGAAAAATTCTTTTCCTCGCCAGCCTTTAATCCCATAAGTTCTTTTTCAAAACCTTCAAGAAAATGACCCTTGCCTAAAATTAAGGGATAATTATCCGATTGACTCTCTTCTAATTCCTTGCCATTGTTAAAGGTTTTAAAGCTAACATTAACGAGATTACCATCCTTAGCCCCACGATCTACTTTAGTAGTAGTAGCCCTTGAGTCGGCTAGCCACTGTAAGCTATCTTCTATTTCTTTGGCACTCACTTTGTTAATAGCTTTTTCTTTGCCCAGAAGGCCTATAATAGTTTTTAAATCTGGTAATTCTATTTTAGGCATGACATCAACGGTCACTTTAAATTCTAAATCGTTATTAGGAACGATTTTGGTAATTTCCACCTTGGGTGAACCTACTCCATCAATTTGTTGTTCTTCGGCTGTCTTGGGCCAAACGTCTCTGATAGCTTTTTCGGCACCTTCCTCTAAAAGATTAACGGGGTCTACTTTATTTCTAATTAAATTGACTGGAGCTTTTCCGGGTCTATAACCAGCCACTGAAGAACTTTGGGCAATATCCTTAAGTGCTTGTTCTAAATAGGGCTTTAAATCTTCGGGAGTTAAAACAAAATTAACTTCCAACTGTGATTTAGCCAATTCTTTTATAATGAAGTTCATAATAGTAGTGATTTTTTTGTTTTGATTCGCCATCCACCAGTCGGTGGAAGTGGAGAAAGGTTTTCTTTATTCTTAAGCGCTCTTATTTTCTTGATTATTTTCGCTTTTGGTATTCTCCTGTTCAGGCTTCTGTTCTTCCGGAACAGATTCATGGCTTGTTTCTTCTTCAGACTGCCCCCCATTAATAGTTTGATCGGGGGTAGTCAGAGACCTGACATCAATTCTCCAACCAGTCAATTTAGCGGCTAGTCGTACATTTTGTCCGCCACGGCCAATGGCCAAAGAGATTTGGTCTTGAGGGACATAAGCTCTAACCTCTCTTTCATTGGGTAAGATTTCGAATTCTTTTACTTCAGCCGGATTCAAGGCTTGAGCGACATACTTTCCTGGCTCTTCCGAATATTCAATGATATCAATCTTCTCTCCACCGAGTTCTTCTATAATAGTAGCTATACGAGTGCCCTTTTGGCCAACGCATGAGCCTATAGGATCAATACCCCCTTCATTGGCAGCAACAGCTAGTTTAGTTCTTTCTCCTGCCTCTCTGGCCATAGATTTAATTGTCACTAAACCTTCTTTTATTTCTGGAACCTCACTTTCAAAAAGCAAACTTATAAACTTATTGCCCAACCTAGTTAAGAGTACTGATGGTCCCTGTAATCTGTCTTCTATGGTCATAATCATAAACTTCTTACGCTGACCAACTCTTAATTTTTCATGAGGAATGGCTTCTTTAGCAAATAAAATACCCGTAGCTTTACCTAAGTCAATATAAATATTGCTTCCCTCTATTCTTTGAATGACACCACTAATAAGGGTCTCTTCTAACCCTTTAAAGTTACTTAAAACAGATTCTTTTTCAGCCTCATGTAATTTTTGTAAGATAACTTGCTTAGCTGTTTGAGCAGCAATTCTACTAAAGCCCTCATCAGCAGGAGGTAAACTAAAAGCAATTGTTTCTCCGATATTTACATTTGGCTCATACTGCCTCGCCTCTTCTATAAGAATATGACGATCGGGATTAAATTTAATTTTTAAATCATCTATATCCGGAGTTATTTCACCGCTCTCTTCTTTAGCTATTTCTTCTTCGCTTTTAAGCATAGAAGGTTCCACTACGTTTTTAATTTGCCAAAATTGCATTTCTCCTGTGACGATATCAAATTCACAACGAATTGTTTCCCCCTTTTGACGGTATTCCTTTTTATAAGCAGAAGCCAAAGAATCCTTTACCGTTTGGATAACAATTTCTTTATCCAAATTTTTTTCAGCAGCAATCTGATCAATTGCCACGTTTATATTTTTTAAGTCCATAAGTTTTTAATAAAGTAAAAAATAAGTATCTATATTTTTTAAGTCCATAATATTATTAATTTACAATTTACTAATTTGTAAGCAAAAGCTTAAAATTCAATTTTCAAATAATTTACAAACGAACAAAAAATCCAAAGTCTAAAGTTCAAA
>JAVHQB010000032.1:0-3426 GCA_036170905.1 Minisyncoccota bacterium
AAAAAATTAGGCTGTCCTAAACTGGAAAAAATTCTGCCTTCAGGTGTGCTCCATTTAAGCGGGTCTAAATTAAAATTTTGTGCTAAGCCATATAGACAAACGAAAAAAGAACTAGCTATAACCGCCAAGAGTAATGCTTTAACTTGTCGCCAGTTCTTTAACCAAGATATTAATAAAACAAAAAATAACCAATAATATATTAGACTATAAATACCTTGTTGGCGTTCGTAATTTCCCCACAAACTGAGCTGTGGTTTGACGGAAAAAACTACTCCATTAAAAATATACACTAGTAAAATTAGGCCGGAAAAAATCAATAAACTTCGGCGATAGTAAAATATTTTTTCTTCCAAAACAGCTTTAATTAGCCATAAAAATAGAATTAAGGAAATGCCGATTCTGGCCACGGTGATTTTATTAATATCAAAAACATTAAAAGTTTCCTGCCAATAAGCAAAATATACCGGCACCGCGAAGATAATGCCTAAAAATAACCAATTAATACCTTGGTCTAAAAATTTTATCACTCTAATTTTATTCATAACTTAAGTATATAAAAAGCCCGGCGAATTAACAACCGGGCTTTAATTCAATTTTCATCTTCTATTCCACGATAATCTTCCCCCTAGGGACGTTCATGGCGCAGGCAATCAAGTAATTTCCTGCCTGAGTCGGGGTAAAATTAAACACAATAGTTTGACCTTGAGCCAAATGCTGTGGCGTGGGCGCTAAACCTTGAATTAAAATACTGCTCATACAACCTCTGCCCTCGTCCTGAACATAGACCTCCAAACGAGCGCTCTCGCCAACCTTAACCCTAAAAGTGTTAGGTTGAATATCGTTTTGCGAGGTATAGGTAGTTTTAAAAACCTTAACCGCTGTGACCGGAGCTGGTTTAACCGGAGTTTTGGTAACGGTCGTCGAATTAGTTGGAGTCCCCACATTTTCAACCACTGGCTTAGCCTGACCACCACAACCACCGCCAGATCCACCAGAGCCACAACCACAACCGCCAGATCCACCGACATTACAAGAAGCACTATCAGCAGTAGCCTCAATAGCAGAAGCATCGTTAGTGTTAGCGCTGGCCTTTACTCCTTCCACTATTCCAGAATCATTACTAGCCGATGGACTAGTGCCCTCCACTACTTCAAATGATCCGGTATACATGCCCATAGAACAAGAAAAACCAACTTTACCTAACACCTTAGGAGTAAATTCAATAATATTTTCTCCACTAGCCAGTTGTTTTTCAATATTAAATTTAGGCACAATTAAACTGGAAGAACAAGAATTAGGCGAGGTGGAAGTAATAATCCATTTCACCGGCACGTCTTTAATTAATTTAAATTTATTAGGCGTGTAGCCTCTAGAACTTTGGGTCATGCGAATTATTTGCTGTCCGTCTTTCATTTCCACGCCTTCCAAACTAACTGAATTACTGGTTTTACTAGGCCAAGACCAACTACCGCTAAGCGATAATAATTTATAACCATTAGCTATATTAAACATAGAGAAAAAAATCAAACCCATGCCCACTAGAATAAATAAAAAATTACTAATCTTCCCTTTAATCGCTGAAGCAAGGGTTCCTAAACTTAAAATTCCCGGCGCTGTGCCTAGAGCAAATAATCCCATAATAGTAGCACCAGCCAGCCAACTACCACTGCTAAGAGCATAAAGTTGCATAGCTTGAGTAAATCCGCAGGGAGTAAAAAAAGTTAAAGCGCCCAAAACTGCCGAGCCCCAATGACTATAAGTATCGCGTTCTTTATTAATACCCAAACTTCTGGCCAAAGCCTTAGGTAGAGTTAACTGCCAAGAGCTCAAGCGAGGAAATAATTTAATTAATTTAAGTCCTAAAAATAGTAAGACGACACCGACCAGTAAGGTAATTAAGCCATTGACGGTAGCTGATATTTTAAATTTTTGTCCAAGCATTCCAAGCACTCCTCCTAACAAAAAATAGCCAACCACTCTACCGGCCATAAAAGTAAGGCTGGGGATAAGTTTACGTTTAAATGATAAATTAGGATGAGCCTTGGCGTAATTAGCGCCAATAGCCAGCACCATCCCGCCGACAATAGCCATGCAAGTGGAAAAGCCGGCCGTTAAACCAACCACAACCACCATCAGCCAAGAAAAATTATTGCCACTACCTTGCCAGGAAATATTATTCAAACCAAAAAGATTAGCTAGCCAATACAAGCCCAAGATGAGCGCCAAGCTAACTAAAAAATAATACTGGGTCTCGTGATCCCGAGTAAGCCACAATTTACTATCTTCACCCACTTCGTAACCCAAAGAAGTAATACCCCGATTGATTTGCCCCATATCAGGCGCCTCGCCGTCATATTCAATCACGGCCTCGCCGGTCAAATGGCTAACTTTAACTTTCTTAACCCCAGAAATTTTTGACAACTTATCCTCCGTCAAAATCTCACAAGAAGAACAATGAAGACCTTTGATAGGTACTTTTATTTTATTTATCATAGTAAAAATTTATTAAATTTGTATTTTTTAAAAACGAAGCTATTAGCGGTTAGCTTTTAGCTTTTAGAAAAATGCGGGAACTAGATGCTTTACTAAAAGCTAAAGGCTAAAAGCTAAAAGCTATTTGTTCAACTTATCCACAGCCAAAATCTCCGCAATCATCTTTTGCTGGAGAGTCTTGTTATTCGTGGCCATAGCTTTTTTAAAACAAGTATTAAGATGATTAGCTAAGAGCAGTTGATTGGCTGATTTTAATAAACCGATCACGGCTAAATTCTGTTGCATAATATTAACGCAATATTCATTGGTCTCTAACATCTTAACAATCTTAGCTAAATGAGAATTAGCCTTTTTTAAATTAACTAAAGCTTTGTCTTTCTGATTTAAATCATTCATAAGTTTTAAAATAAAATTACCACCTCTACCCCAGGTATGGGTAATATCAATTTAGCATAAACAAAAAAATTTGCCAAGAGAGCTTGTTTAAATAACAAAAGTCCCCCTCCCGATGACTATCGGGGGAGGGACAAAAACTTTAATTTCACAGATTTTAATGACCTACGGATTTTGAATGGTTCCAGGAGTGGCCACATGAGTACCGGCAGCAATACTTCCAGTAGTGCCCCCCAAACAATAACCCAAAGAATAAGAAGTATTCATATAACCGTTAACAAAAGAAACGGTTCCAGAATAAGGATAAGTAGTCATAGTGCTTAAACAAGCGGGCGTAGTACTAGTATCAACAGGTGAGGCATTATTAGGAACCTTGGTCATGTAAGTGGTTGAACCGAAATAGATGGGGTTATCGCCTGAAACAAGATTAGGATAACCACCTGCATCATTATAATACAATTCCAAAGCAGTTTGGATTTGTTTAACGTCAGAAATACTTCTGGCGTCGCGCGCTTTAATACTGGCGCTACCTAAGGTGAC
>JAVHQB010000033.1:0-3398 GCA_036170905.1 Minisyncoccota bacterium
AATTAATTAATGCAGAGCTGATTGAAGATGTGGATGATATTTTTACTTTGAGTGCTGCTGATTTAAAAAGTTTGCCTGGCTTTGGTGACCGATCTGCTTTTAAACTTATAGATGCAATTACTAAAAAGAGGAACATTAGCTTGGAAAAGTTTTTAGTATCCTTGAGTATTGGTCATATTGGTGATCAAAATGCCTATTTAGTGGCCGAATACTTAACTAAACAAGCCAAAGATTTTAAAATAACCCTAAAAATACCCAGAGATCTTTGGCTGGTAGGCACCCAGATAGATACGAATGCCTGGCAGACTATTAATGCTTTTGGTCCTAAAATAGGTGACAGTTTAGCTGACTATTTTTCTCACAGAGAGAATCAAGAACTTTTAGAGAAATTAAGCTCTAATGGTATATCTTTAACCTTGCAACCAGCAAGCCATCATTTAATTTGGCACAATCTAACATTTATCTTCACAGGAATCTTAGAAAATATGAGTCGAGACCAAGCCGAAAATGAAGTGAAAATTTTAGGAGGGAAAGTTAGTAATAGTGTCACTTCTAAAATTAATTATTTGGTATATGGAAAGGAACCCGGCAGCAAATATGCTAAAGCCCAAAGCTTGGGCGTTAAAATGCTTCGAGAGAAAGACTTTCTGGAACTACTGAACAAAGCCAAAAAGGAACTTTAGGCTGGTTTGCAAAGACATATTAATTATAGTATGCTGACTTTAATTTAAAGTAGTTTTATTTATGCTGGATAAAAAAGAAATTGATCATTTAGCTGATTTGGCTAGATTGAGTCTCACTGATGCTGAAAACGAAAGCCTCCAAAAGGATTTAGAGGAAATTTTAAATTATGTGAACCAATTGACCAAAGCCAAAATTGATAATTTACCTGATGCGTCAGTAGGCTTGAGCCAAAATCAGGTGAGAAAAGATAGCGAACCTTTAGTTGATGAAGAATTAGCCGATGCTATCATTAAACGTTTTCCTCAAAAGGATAGGCGTAGCCTTAAAATTCCCCCAGTATTTTAAATATGATTAAAGAAATTCATCAAAAACTAATTAGCCAAGAAGTTAAAATAGGCGATTTAGTCAATGTATACTGCGACAATATAAAAAAACGCAATGGCGAACTGAATGCTTTCTTATCCATTAATAAAGGATCTCTTTTAAATCAGGAAATTCAAAATGCTGAGACGATTTTGCATAATAATCCCGAAGAACTATTAGCTGGTATCCCTATTGCTGTGAAAGATAATATGCTAGTAAAGGGTTTAAAAACTACAGCTGCCTCCAAAATTTTAGAAGATTATGTAGCCGCGGAAGATGCTACCGTTATTAAAAGATTGAAAGAGAAAGGAGCTATCATTTTAGGCAAGACCAATCTTGATGAGTTTGCCATGGGTTCATCAACAGAACATTCGGCTTTTGGACCGACGCATAATCCTTATAATTTAGATTTGGTACCTGGCGGTTCTTCGGGAGGATCAGCTGCCGCTGTGGCTGCTGATTTAGCGGTAGCGGCACTCGGCTCTGATACCGGTGGTTCCATAAGACAGCCAGCTTCCTTTTGTGGTCTGGTCGGTTTTAAACCGAGTTATGGCGCGGTTTCGCGTTATGGTTTATTAGCGCTTTCCTCATCTTTGGACCAAATAGGACCCATAGCAAAAAACGTAAGCGACTGCAAAATCATTTTTGAAGCTATAGTAGGAAAAGATAACAAAGATGCCACTACAGTTTCTTTAGTAAATAATATCTCTCCAAAAGATTTAAAATCTGTAAAAATAGGGCTACCCAAAGAATATTTCGTAGAGGGAGTGGATAGTGAAATAAAAACACAGATAGATCTGCTTATAAAAAAATTAAAAGAGGCTGGAGTTTCTGTAGAGGAAGTCAGTTTGCCTTTAACCAGCCTGGCTCTACCTTGTTATTATATTATTATGCCAGCGGAAGCTAGTTCTAATTTAGGGAGGTATGATGGTCTTCGCTATGCTAATCCAAATGGTTTTAATGGAAAAGAGGGCTTGCTAGACTACTACCTAAGAAATAAGGGTACTGGCTTTGGAAAAGAACCGCGTAGAAGAATACTTTTAGGTACCTACGTTCTGTCAGCTGGCTATTACGACACCTATTATAAAAAAGCCCTCCAAATTCAAGAGGCTATCAGACGTGATTTTAATAAAGTTTTTGAGCAGGTGGATTACCTTATTACTCCAACAACTCCAACAGCGGCGTTTCCAATAGGAGCTAAAACCAATGACCCTCTTTCTATGTATTTGGCGGATATTTTCACAGTTTCTGCTAATTTAGCCGGGGTACCAGCTATTAATTTAAATTTGGGTTTTAATAAGCAAGGCTTGCCACTAGGAGTACAACTGATGGCTGGGAGGTATAAAGATTTTTCATTACTTGATTTTAGCGAGCAAGTCGAAAGATTACTCAAGCCTTAAAGTAGTTAAAATAAGAAATCATTATGTCTTTTAAGTTTTTTGCTGTAGTAAAAATTATTAGTCTTATTGCCTCCATTATTCTTATTTGGAGAATAACGGTGTACTATAAAAAGCTCGAATTATGGCATAAAAAAATTAATAATTGGAGGGAAGTTTTTTGGCTGAATAGAACACCTCTTTATGTACTAAGAAGAAGATACAAAAAAGTTGAGAAGCTTCTGAGTTCTAAAAATAGAGCAGCTTGGCAAATAGCCCTTTTACAGGCAGATAGTATAGCAAAAACTGTTGTAGGAGAAATGGGCTACAAAGGAAAAGACCTCGGTGAAATGCTAGAAAAACTTTTACCTGAAGTCCTAGATGAGAAAATTAAGTTTAATTTAAAACTTGCCAACCAAGTTTGTCATCAAATCGTAGAAAAACAATACTCACTTACTCAAGAGGAAGCACAAAAATATTTGAATTTTTACAAAGAAGGTTTGGAAAAATTAAGTATTAAAATATCCTAGCCGAAGCTAGGATATTTTTAATTTATCGTTATTTAATCCTCCAGAATTCATGTTTACCTATCTTGAGAATATCCCCAGCCTTATATATTGGCATCCTATCCCATTCGTTATAAATCTCTTGATTAAGGGTTATTGCATTTTGTTCTATTAAACGCCTAGCAGCACTTTTACTTAGTTCAGGCTTGGCGACCAGAATTAAATCTATGAGCTTGAGACCCGCAGACGTTTCTAATAATGGCATCTCTCCATTCAAGTTTTTTTGACTGAAAATTTTTTCAAAACGGTTTTGAGCCGCTTCAGCTCTTTTGCTATCGTAATTTGTTTCAGTAATAAGAAAAGCTAAACGGCTTTTGGCTTCTTTGGGATTTAGTCCGCCAGCCAACTGCTTTTGAATTTGGCCTAATTCTTCTTCTGAAATATTAGTACATAATTCAAAAGCGTTGAG
>JAVHQB010000034.1:0-3210 GCA_036170905.1 Minisyncoccota bacterium
TTTAAAAATTATAGATACTTAATTTTTAATTTAACTTATTAAAATTATATGGATTTCAAAAATAGAAAATAATGTTACAGTTTTAAAAGAAAATTATATTCCTGTCTCTATTTTTTGGCCCTCTTTAACGGTAACTATCGCTTTGGCTATACCACCAGTTCTGCGCATATGCCTCCCAAAATGTTTAGGCTTAGACGGAGAATTAATGGTATTAACCCTGGTCACGTTGACTTTGTATTCTCTCTCAATGGCCTTTTTAATCTCGGATTTAGTGGCTCGTTTATCAATTTCAAAAATATATTGATTCTGTTCTTGAAGAGCAGTGGCTTTTTCAGTAATTCTTAAACCTTTTACAAGAAAAGCGGGATGAACAGATGCTAGTATTGTCTTACTGTTTTCCTCTAGGGCTTTGCTTTTGGTATTTTTGTTAAATAAAGACATGTTAGTAAATTAATCTTTGAGAACTGTTTTAAGATCCTCTAGACCAGCTTGGGTTAAAATAACGACCTTGTGATTCAGGACAGGAATCAAAGAAAGGTTGGAAGCAATATCAAAGTAAGTGTTTTTAATATTGCGTCCAGCGCGAATAATACTTTTTTCCGATTTGGCTAGGGCAATTAGAGTGGAAGGCCTTGAAGTCTTTCTTAAATTTTGAGCAGACAGAAGAGCATCAACAGACTGAGCAATAAGTTTAGTTTTTAAATTTTCTATTTCCAGGGAGTCAACAAAGATGATTTCTCCGTCTTTAAGCTTTTGGCTTAAAACAGATTTAAGAGCCTTGGTCTTCATCTTTTTGTTAATTTTAACATCGTAGTTTCTTTTCTTGTCTGGTCCAAAAGCTACACCACCACCCACCCAGATAGGAGAACGAGTAGAACCATGGCGAGCGCGACCAGTACCTTTCTGTTTCCAAGGTTTTTTACCACCTCCGGAAACTTCTCCGCGGCCTTTGGCATGGGCGCTTAATTTACGGCTTTGATTAGACAAAACGTTCATTACCTGAGCAATTAGATCTCCGTTATAAGGAGTAGCGAAAAAAGCTGGTAAGTCTATGTAGCCATTCTCTTTCCCCTCTTTGTTGTATAATTTAGTCTTTTCCATAAAATAACTCATTATTTGGCTAAATTGGAGCCAAGAATATAAACCAGCCTATCTTTGGTGCCGGGAATAGCCCCTTTAATATAAATTAAATTTTCTTCCGGTTCTACTTTAACAATCTTGAGATTTTTTACAGAAATACGGTCAGTACCCATACGTCCAGCCATTTTTCTACCCTTAAAAACATGTTGGGCATCGGTAGAGCCTATGGAACCGGGAGCACGCCAGCGATCCTTGGTTCCGTGTGTCTTGTCACTACCATGGAAGCCATGTCTTTTAACGACACCTTGGAAACCTTTCCCCTTGCTTACTCCGCTGACTTTTACTAAATCATTGTTTTGAAAAATAGAAACATCAAGAATTTTCCCGACAACGACTTCCTCTAGTCCTTCCAGGGTCTGATCGTCTTCTAGAGCCACTTCTTTCATATAAGCAAATTTACTTAAATCCTTAAGATGTCCTATTTGAGCTTTGTTAAGATGTTTTTTAGTGCCGAAACCGAATTGCACTCCTTGGTAACCATCTTTCTCTTTGGTTTTAACCTGGGTTACTGTTAAAGGACCTGCTTCTACAACAGTTACGGGAACAATTTTTTGGTCCACTAAAATCTGGGTCATACCGATTTTCCGACCTAACATAAATTTAATTTTTTCGTGAGCAGATTTCATAAAAATTTTAGAAGATAATTTTTTCCAACTAAAAACCGGGTCGATACTAACCCGGCTGTTAACGGATAAGTACCTCACGTCCAACCCATAAAATATTTGGGATGAGTCTGAGGATAGACTAATTATTTATTTGTGAAACTAAACGGGCAAGCAGACAACTACATTTTTATTTCTATATCGACACCACTGGGTAAATTAAGGTCACCTAAAGATTCAATAGTTTTGGGATTAGCATTTAAGATATCTATGATTCTTTTGTGCACTCTAATCTCAAATTGTTCTCGGGCATTTTTTTTAACAAAGGTGGATCGGTTAACAGTGTAATGGTGAATTTCTGTAGGCAAAGGTATAGGACCACTCACTTCTCCTCCATTGCGAAGGACAGTATCAATAATCTGTTTAGCAGAACTATCGATTAATTTATGATCGTAGGCCCTAATGCGAATCCTGATTTTCGACTGATTTGAAGTTTGCATGTTAAACAGATGCTTTAGGTTAACTTATTTTGTAAAAAGCTTCTAACGCTCTAAATGCTTGGCCCAATAGGTCAAGCATTTAGTTTTCTCTTTATTTCGAACGAAGAGAGAAACAAGGTTCTGGCGAACGAAGAGAGGCAGGTTCTTATTTGATGATTTTAGAGATGACACCGGCTCCAACTGTTTTACCACCTTCTCTTATAGAGAAACGTTGGGTTTCATCAAGAGCGACAGGAACAATTAGATTCACCTTCATAGTGATATTGTCTCCGGGCATAACCATTTCAACACCTTCGGGTAAGACTACTTCTCCAGTGACATCGGCGGTACCTAAGAAGAACTGAGGCTTATAACCTTTAAAGAAAGGAGTATGACGACCGCCTTCTTCTTTGGTAAGGATTAAAACATTGGCTTCGAATTCAGTGTGAGGAGTGATAGAGCCTGGTTTGGCTAAAACTTGTCCACGTCTCACGTCTTCTTTCTTGATACCTCTTAGAAGAACACCGACGTTATCACCACAATCAGCTTCGTCCATAGATTTGTTAAAGGTTTCAATACCAGTAGCAACAGTTTTAACAGTAGGTAAAATACCAACTATTTCAACTTCTTCGTTAAGTTTCAAAACCCCCCTTTGGACTCTACCAGTGACTACAGTACCACGACCTTCAATAGTAAAGATATCTTCAATGGGAAGAAGGAAGGGCTTGCCAGTATCTCTGACTGGTTCTGGAAAGTAAGTATCAATCGTATCCAATAATTGATAAATGGGTTTAAGCTTTTCATCGTCAGCAGAAGTAGCTTCTAAGGCCTTGGTAGCAGATCCACGAATAACTGGAATATCCTTACCAGGGAATTGATATTTATTTAAAAGTTCTCTAACTTCAGCTTCAACCAAATCAATAAGTTCGGGGTCGTCTACCATATCTATCTTATTAAGGAAGACTATAATGTTTGGAACGCCTACCTGA
>JAVHQB010000035.1:0-3174 GCA_036170905.1 Minisyncoccota bacterium
GAGAATTCTCGAATCATTTAAAGTTACCGGTAGATATAGAATATAAAAAACTTTTGCACCCCAGCGTTTGTTATGGATATAGAGTTTCTGCAGAGGGGAAAAGAATAGTTTTTTGCACGGATACCGGACCTTGCAGAAACCTTGGGCTATTAGCCAAAGATGCGGATATCTTAATAGCGGAATCATCTTTAGCTCCGGGGAAAGTGGATAAGAACTGGCCGCATCTTAATCCTGAACAAGCTGCTTCAGTAGCTAAAGATGCAAAGGTTAAAAGATTAGTCCTAGTTCATTTTGATTCTGCTATTTATAAGAAAGAAGGAGATATTAGAAGAGCTGAAAAAAATGCTCAGAAAATATTTAAGAATACTATAGCTGCTCGGGATAATTTAGAGGTTAGTATATAAATGAATCTAGCTAATGTTTTAAAGAAAAGAAAATGTTTTAAGTTAGTTTGTGCTACTAAACGCGGCTTGGAGAGAATATATAGATGAAGAATTTCAATGGTCCTATAGAGTATGCACGGTCTGTGCGTGTCAACGCTTTAAATATGATTTATAGAAGCAAAGCCAGCCATATTGGAAGCAGTTATTCTTGCGTTGAACTTCTTGTCTATTTATACGCAGGATGGTTAAATATTTCTCCGGAGAGAATGTTAGACCCGAATCGGGATCGTTTTATTCTAAGCAAGGGGCATGCTGCCGCGGCGTATTATGCGGTGCTTGCTGAATTTGGATTTTTTCCTAAGGTATGGTTAGGCGAATATTGTCAAATTAATTCTCTTTTAGGAGGCCATGTTGATCATAATGTACCCGGAGTTGAAATTTCCACAGGTTCTTTGGGGCATGGTCTGCCAATTGCTGTTGGTATGGCTTTAGGCGCTAAGCGTAATAATAAGAAATATCGCGTAGTAGCGTTATTATCAGATGGTGAAATGGAGTCAGGGGCTAATTGGGAAGCTTTTAATATGGCCAGCGCTAAAAATTTAGATAATCTGGTTGTGATCGTTGATCGAAATGGTATGCAGGCCATGGGTTCTACAGAAGATATTTTGCCGATGAAAAATCTAGATGAGCGTATCCGGAGTTTTGGATGTGCTTGCTCTAAGATAGATGGCCATGATTTTAAAGAGATTGATTCAGTATTTCAAAGGATTCCATTCTTGAATGGCCGGCCATCGGTAATTATTGCGAAAACAGTAAAAGGTAAGGGTGTTAGTTTTATGGAGAATAAATTAGAATGGCATTATAAGTCTCCTAATGATGAACAATTTCGTAGGGCAATGGAAGAGTTGGATAAAAGATGAGAACAGCATTTATAAATCGGTTATGCGAATTGGCGCATCAGGACAAGCGGATCTGTTTGATTGTTGGTGATTTAGGATTTTCTGTTGTGGAGCCTTTTATCAGGGAATTTCCTGAGCGTTTCCTGAATGCGGGAGTCGCAGAGCAATCCATGACCGGGATTGCCGTTGGTTGGAGCCTCGCAGAGGATAAAATTGTTTTTACTTATAGTTTAGGAAATTTTCCAACCTTGCGCTGTCTAGAACAGATTCGTAATGATTGCTGCGTGCATAATGCGAATGTAAAGATTATTTCATTGGGTAGCGGTATTACCTATGGACAATTAGGGTATTCTCATTTTGCCATCGAAGATTTGGCTGTTATGGGAGCTATGCCTAATATGACTATCTTTACTCCGGCAGATCCGATTGAGGCTAAAAGGTGCCTTGATTTAAGCGTCAGTATCGCAGGTCCGGCTTATTTTCGGTTAGCAAAAAATGGTGAGCCAAGGCTAAAAGAAGAGCTATGTTCTTTTGATATTGGTGATTTTGTAGAATATAGGACTGGTAAAGATATATGTATAATTGGTGTGGGTACGATTCTGTCTGAATGCTTGCATGCTGCTAATTTATTAGGCAATGATGTTACTGCCGAAGTTATTGGTTTTCCTGTTTTTAAACCTTTGAATGAAACGGAATTGATAAATTTATTGAGAAAATTTTCTTTTATAGCGACAGTTGAGGAACATTCTTCTTATGGTGGATTAGCTAGTGTTATTGGCGAGATTATATCGCGCAATGGGTTAAACGCCAAGCTCTTGAAGTTTGCTTTGCCTGAAGGTTTTGATAAGATTGGTCCGCAAATTGATTTACGCCGTTCGTGCGGTTTAACCTCAGAACAAATTGCCAGTAAGATTCGGAGCTATTTTAAATGCGGAAAACAATCTGTTTGATTGTTGGCACGCAAAATAAAAAGGAATAATGCATTCTATCGTAAAAGAAGATTTAGAATTTATTACTGCGGCCAAGATTGCCTGGGAGGATTTAGAAGGCAAGAATATCCTTATTACCGGAGCAAATGGTTTCCTGCCTGCTTATATGATTGAAACAATTTTATTCTTAAATGACCATCGATTTAAAAATAAAGCTAAAATTTTTGCTCTGGCGCGTAATAAAGAAAGGGTGCTGGCCAGATTTTCCGGTTATGGCAAGAGAAAAGATCTTATTTTTATTATTCAAGATGTATGTACTCCGTTTAAGATATCTAAAAGGATGGATTTTATTATTCATGCTGCCAGCCAGGCCAGCCCTAAGTTTTATGGCATTGACCCAGTGGGAATTATTTCGGCCAATACAATTGGTACGGTAAACCTTTTAACTTTAGCTGCTAAACATAAAAGCCAGGGGTTTATGTTTTTTAGCAGTGGAGAGGTGTATGGAGAGGTAGGTTCTGATCAAGTTCCGATTAAAGAAGATGCTTATGGTTTAGTGGATCCTATGCTTATCCGTTCCTGTTATGCCGAAGGTAAACGTGCCGGGGAGAATATGTGTGTTTCCTGGTGCCATCAGTATGGGGTACCCGTGAAGATCATTCGTCCTTTTCATACCTATGGCCCGGGGATGCGCCTTGATGATGGAAGGGTATTTGCTGATTTTGTTTCTGATATTGTAAATGGAAGAGACATAATAATGAAAAGCGATGGTAGCGTAGTAAGGGCATTTTGTTATTTGGCTGATGCAATCGCCGGTTTTTTTACAGTTCTTTTGAAGGGCAGTTCTGCCCAAGCTTATAATGTTGGAAATGATGAAGGCAAAATCAGCATAGCTGAGCTTGCTAAAATATTAGTTGATATTTTTCCGGAAAAACATTTTATTACGGAAGATGTGAAAAAGAA
>JAVHQB010000036.1:0-3126 GCA_036170905.1 Minisyncoccota bacterium
AATGTAGTTCAACCATTGCTCCAATTTTTTTCCCGGAGTGGATGTAACTTTCGATTATCCCCGCCTTCACTTCCTTTTTTTTCTTTATCTTAGCAAATCCGCGACCCAATTTTTTTAAAATTTCTTTTGCTTTCTTTATATCACCTTTTGCTTCCTCTAAGGCTTTTTTGCATTCAGAAATCGAAACCCCGGTAGCCTCGCGGAGTTGTTTAATCTGATTAATAGTAATCATAAATAAGTGTAAAGTGTAAAATGCAAAGCGTAAAACAACAGTGTAAAATTCAAAATATTTTAAGTTTTAGGTTGTGGTTTTTCGCTTTTCGCTTTAAGTTTTGTGCTTAAAATAACTTCTTTCGCCTTATCTAAAATATATTTTACCGAAGAAATGGCATTATCATTAGCTGGAATTGGCAAATCAGCCAGGGTTGGGTCAACATTAGTATTGGCAATTCCAATTACCTTTATCCCCTTCATCCTCGCTTCTTTTACTGCCAGGTCATCTTTTTTCATATCCAAAACAAAAATCGCATCCGGTAATTTTTCCAAATTTTTGATTCCGCCAAATTTTTTTTCTAAATCCTTTAAAATCTTTTCGATTTTAGCTCTTTCTTTTTTTGTATATTTTTCTAACTCGCCTTCGGCTTTTTTCTTTTCCAAATCTTTAAAATAATCAATTCTTTTTTTGATTATCCCAAAATTAGTAAAAGTCCCTCCCAACCATCTTTCATTAATATAAGGCAAATCACATTCAGTCGCAAAATTTTTTACCAATTCTTTCACCTGAATTTTTGTTCCCACCACCAAAAGGATTTTATTTTCAGAAATTAAATTTTTTATAAATTCAAGAGTCTGAACCAATTTTTCTTTTGTTTTTTCTAAATCAATAATATGGATTGTGTTTCTCACTCCATATAAATAGGGTTTCATTTTAGGATTAGTTTTAGAAGTCTTATGACCAAAATGAAGCCCGGCTTTGGCCATCTCCTCCACATCAATATTAAATTCATCTTTCTCTGATTCTTTCTCAATTTCAACCATAAATTTAATATATCACATTTAAAATTTAATGGCAATATTTTAATAAAGGCTAAAATTTTATTAATTTATTTGGATTAGTTACCAACATAATTTTAATTTCTTCATCGGTAATTTTTTCTTCCTTCAATAAGTAGATAAATTTTTTAAGTGCTTCGCTTGGACTAGGGCTAAAACTTTGGCCAACATCAGACGACAAAATACAATTTTCTGGTCCTACCTGCCTAATCTGATTGGTGATTTGTTTAATTGGTATCTTGTCAATTGAATACATTGAAAAACAATGCTCCACAAAGGCACCGGTTTTTACCAATTCTTTCTGAATTTCAATTGGCATATTTATCTTTTGATAAATTGGGTGAGTGATGATTACTTTCTTTAACCTAACTTTTTGAGTGGCAAATTTAACTAATGCTTGTGATTCTTGCCAGGAGATATGACCTGTTGCTAAAATGGCTCCGCATTCCTTGATTGTTTTTAATACATTTTGAACTTCCTCTTTTATCTCTCCCTTACTATTAAGTATTGAAAGCCCTTTAATATCTTTTGAAAAACGCGATTTTATTTTCTTTTTTGATTTAGAATCAATCCATTCTGGAGGAATTTCAAACTTCTGCTTTTTTAAGATGTTCTCAGCATGAATTGTAGGAAACCAAACGATAATTGGTCTCGGCGATAGTTCAGCCGAAGCCCGAACAATATTAGCATTAAAACCACCCGCATAGCGATTAAGCGTCACAGAATTAATCACAAAGGGACTTTTTTGTTTAAGAGTGTTTTTCGTATTCATTGCAATGGTCGGAAAAAAGTGATTCTTGACACCTACCCCTTTAAGTTTTCCTTCTTCGTATTTAAGTAACTCTGGTAAAAGAAATCTACGCGGAATGATTTCCGGTCCAATGTGCACGTGCAAGTCAATTGTTTGTTGCAAAATTTCTCGATAGTCCATAAGTATTTTAATTATAGATTAAAATTTCAGTTTCCTAAAGAAGATGAAATTGAGGAGGTATCAGATTTTCTCTAATACCTCCTCTTTTTTTACTACAACCAGGGGGCCAAAAGGTGCTCCGGTACAAAGTAGAGCCGGGGCAACTCCCAATCAACTGTGTCGTCTTTATTTCTCGCGACACAGGAGATTTTGATTGGGTGCAGCGTTTCTTCGATGAGCATGGCCTCTGCCAGGCGTTCAATGAGGTACTGCTTCGGATCTCCGCCAATGTGTTTGGCGGTTTCCATTGCCCGCCAGAGCAGAACTAAAGGAATATACTCGTCGAAATTATCCCGAACTTTTCGACGGTATATTTCCGCCTTCTCATCAAATTCTGACCAAAGGTGAAACTCCGCCCCTGGCAGAATTTGTGGCAACCATTTTGCCAAACTATCGAAGTAGTGCTTAACCACCTCGACCGGCAACGGGTTAATCCGAAAGCCGTATAAATCGGCCCCCAGAAAAACCCAGCGGAAAGCTTTACCAAGCATATTGGTTTTCCATTCCCCCAGCATTTCTGCAAGAAAATAAAGAACTTTCACTTCCTTGTCTTCATTCTGGATAAACTCTCCCCTGGTCTCCCAGCTATATCTTGGGCCCCATGGCGTAAAGAGTGTGACCTCTTTCTCGCGCAGGCGGGGCAAAACCCCATCTTCGTACCTAACTGCTCTTCCCGTTTTCCTTTGGGGGTAGAAAATGGTATTGAACCATTTTACCCCCAAATCTTTCTCTTTCACCTCATTCGCCTCCTTTCGTTGATCGTTGTGAAAGTGCTATTCCTCCTTAGAAAAGAAAAATCCCTTCTGAGAAGGGATTGACTGTGGAGGAAACTTAAAAGGTTTAAAACAAAACTAACCACAACCAATCTCTTCTCCGAAGAGATGGCTGTGGTGATGAATTACAAATACAATTATCGATTTATTTACTTTGTTCATATTTTTTCGAGGAATAGTAAAAAACGTGTTTTCTTATTCAGTTTTATAGTTCTATTCTACTCCCCTTGAAATTCTTGTCAAGAGGTGTTAATATTGAATAGTCAATGAATCTAAAGATTCATTTCCATCTTCGGATTAATAAATTAATCCTCGCTATATGAAGAAAAA
>JAVHQB010000037.1:0-14499 GCA_036170905.1 Minisyncoccota bacterium
CCCGATAGATTCGATAGAAATCGTTTCGTTGAGAAACTACTGTTTTTGGCTTAAAAATTTTTTTCAAGACTACGAAGGGATCAGTAGGCATATAATACAAATTAAAAGTTTAAAGTTCAAAATTTAAAGTCCAAATAAAATGCAGAAGAAAGTTTAAAGTCTAAACGAAATTCAAACTTCAGAAATTCCATTTAAAATTTAATAATTTAGTTATTGATTTAAAATTTAAAATTTAGACTTTAAAATTCTTATACTATATTATAGCCTAAAGGCTTAATGGCTGCTGTCATTATAGCCAATTAAAGGGGTAGATGTAAAATTACAAATACCCCTTTTTATTGTATTATTTCTGGGGATCATCAGCTTTTGGTTGAGAATCATCTTTTTTTGGTTCTTCTTTTGTGGGTTCCTCTTTGGTCTGATACATAGCCTTACCAATTTCTTGAAGGGTGGTGCTAAGGTCATCACTAGCCAATTTAATTTCTTCTAAATTATTTTGGGCAGCTACTGTTTTAAGATGATTAATTTTTTCTTCTATTTTTGTTTTCAATTCTGGAGCCACTTTATCTCCAGCATCTTTTAGAGCAGACTCTGCAGTATAAGCCAAACTATTGGCTTGGTTTTGGGCTTCAATTAAATCTTTCTTCTTTTTATCTTCTTCAGCAAACTTTTCCGCTTCCTGCTTCATTTTCTCAACATCCTCTTTGGAAAGGCCAGTAGAGCCTTCTATTCTGACAGACTGACTCTTGCTAGTAGCTTTATCAGCAGCAGTAACGTTTAAGATACCATTACTATCAATATCAAAGGTAACATCTATCTGAGGAACTCCGCGAGGAGCTGGCATAATACCATCCAGAATAAATTTACCTAAAGTTTTATTATCCGAAGCCATAGGTCTTTCTCCTTGGACTATATGAATCTCGACGGAAGGTTGATTATTTTCAGCAGTGGAAAATATTTGAGTATGCTTATAAGGAATATAAGTATTTTTAGCTATCATAGGAGTAGCTACTCCGCCCATTGTTTCTATGGATAAAGTTAAAGGAGTAATGTCAATCAAAAGAATACCTTGACCAGCCCCATTGGAATTACCAGCTACAATAGCGGCTCCCATAGAAACAACTTCGTCTGGATTAATATCTTTCTTTGGTTCCTTGCCAGTTAAATCTTTGATTCTTTGCTGAATCATAGGAATACGAGTGGTCCCACCAACTAAGATTACATCATCAACATCTTTTAAGGTAAGATTAGCGGAAGCTAAGGTGCCTTTCAATCTTTCGATAGATTTATCAACTAAATCACGAGTTAATTCTTCGAATTTAGCTCTAGTAATTTTCATTACCAAATGTTTTGGAGTGTTGGAACTATCAGAGGCAATAAAGGGTAAATTGATTTCACTTGTAAGAGAAGTAGAAAGTTCTCTTTTAGCTTTTTCGGAAGCTTCTTTAATTCTTTGAAGGGCCAAAGGATCTTTAGAGAGGTCAATGCTATTTTCTTTTTTGAATTCAGTAATAACCCAATCTATAATTCTTTGGTCAAAATCATCTCCACCTAAGTGACTATCACCACCAGTTGAAAGAACAGTGACTTCTTCCCCACCCTTACCTTGGCCGCTTTCATCTTTTAAGTCATTCATCACTTCGATAACAGACACATCTAGAGTACCGCCACCAAAATCATAAATAACTAATTTACTATTACTTTTTTTATTAAATCCATAAGCTAAAGCAGCGGCAGTGGGTTCATTCAAAATTCTAGTCACCTTTAAACCGGCAATTTCTCCGGCATTCTTAGTAGCTTGACGTTCAGAATCATCAAAATAAGCAGGTACTGTAATAACGGCTTCATTGACTGGCTCGCCAAAATATTTTTCGGCATCAGCTTTAATTTTTTGAAGAATCATGGCAGAAATTTCTTCTGGCTTATACCATTTTTCAGCCATTTTAATTTCTACTCCACCGTTTGAAGCTTCACGAATTTCGTAAGGTAAAATCTTTTTATCCTGCACTACGGTTGGGTCGGTATATTTCCTACCAATTAAACGTTTAACAGAAAAAATGGTATTAGTAGGATTAATAATAGCTTGCCTTTTTGCTAGCATACCTACCATACGTTCACCATTTTTATTAATCGCAACAACGGAAGGAGTAGTTCTTTCTCCATCACTATTTTCTAACACTTTGGGTTGGCCATTTTCAAAAACAGACATTTCTGAATAAGTGGTACCAAGATCAATTCCAATAATTTTAGACATATGTGTATAAATTAATTTTAAAGGCTAAATTTTAAATTTTAAATCAATTACTAAATTTTAAAACGCAGTCATCTAAATTCCAAATTCTAAATTCATTCATCTTTCTTGACCTCTGTCTGAGATTGCAGTTTATTTTCTGGTGGCGAGTTGACAACCACCTTGGCGGGCCTGATTACACGACCCCCGAGGCTATAACCGCTTTGAAGCTCCTCCGTAATAATATCGACAGGCTGAGAAGGATCATTTATATAGTTAATGGCTTCGTGAAGGGTTGGGTCAAAAGTTTTTCCCAAAGAAGTTATCTTAGTCAAACCATATTCTGTTAAAATCCGTTCAAGATTGCTTCTGATAAGATAAATTCCTTTGAGCACAACTTCCCAATTTTTATGTTTTTCTCCATTGGTCCCATCAAGAGATTCTAGACTAGACACGGTGAAATCAAAATTGTCTAAAACATTAATAAGATCCTTGAGGAGCGATTGATTGGCAAATTTTATGGCTCCACCCATTCTCTCGCCTTCTTTTTGTCTGTAATTCAGAACATCCGCTCTTTCTTGCTGCCAACCTTTCAAATAATTATCTTTTTCCTTTTCTAGCTGTTCTACCTTTCTTTTTAACTCTTCTATTTGGCTGTCATTTTCTTGTTCTTCGTCACCTTCGGTCGTCTTTAGCACGGGTTTGTCTTCACTATTTTGAATTAAGTTTTTTTTGTTAACCATGGTTTAGCTTAATTTATTAGCGATTAATTGCAAAAGAGCAATATTTTTATCGTAAGCCATATACTTGGGCCCGAGAATAGCAAAAAGCCAGTTGGGCTGAGGCATATTGAGAGTAACGGCGCTTAAATCTTCGAGCCCTACAAAATGGTTATTTTGACCAACGTAGGTATAGACTTGGTTTGGTTTTTGGCCTTCAATTATTTTTTCCAACTTAGCAGGGAGATCTTCCAAATTAAGTATTATTCTTTTGAGCTGTTGAGAATCGTCTATTTTTAGCTGATCCAGAAGACAATCTAAACCCGCTCTATGAAGATGGCCCTTGTCTTGGTTATAGCCCAAGGTTAAACTGTGAGATTCTTGGGCTAAACGATCAACCAATTCTCCAAAGGATTCATTTTCTTTATCGGCTTTTCTTAGCTTGGCAGGTTCAAAATAGTCAGGCAACGAGTGGAGAAGACCATTCATCATTTTGGCAAGTTGGCCACTACTTAAAAAATTATCTATGAAAAGTTCCAAGGCTTCATCGGTAGGAATGCGACCAGCCGAATGGTAGAGTTGCGTCAAGTAATTATCTTTAGTTAAAAAGGAAAATTCTCTTCTAATAGAAGCCGGACTTAAATCTAAATCATAGTGGTCGCAGAAAAAATCAGAAGCAACGGGCTCACCGCTTTCGAGGTATTGGCTTACTACTAGATTTAAAATGCGATAACGACGGTCAAGTAACTCGGTTTCTTTTTTGCTTCTGGTAACAGAATTAATTTTAACCGCCTTGGGATTTTTCCCGACTTTAATTATTTTTTGGGTTTTATTCATAGGATTAAATGCGCTTTCACTTCCTCTCTAAAAGTTTACTGTGACCATTATACTCATTAGCAATCTGTTGTCAAGAGTGCTCATATACGCTCCTACTATCCCCATTTTATAAACTGTTGCTGTGGTTATTTAAACATGGTAAACTTTTAACGGTTTAATAAACAATATATGCCATGCTTATCATAAAAAATAAATGCACCTGGATTGATATCGGATTACCCAATGAACAAGATATTAAATTCTTAAAAGAAGAATTTAAACTCCCCCCAAATGTATTAATGGGATTAACTGAGCAATCGCCCAGACAAAGTGTGAATAAGTATGGAAACCTTCTTTACGCAGTGATCCACTTCCCTTTTTGGGAGAATGATAAGCAAATCACCCGCCCCTTGGAATTGGATGTGATTTTGACTAGGGATACAATTATTACCGTGCGCTATGAGAATAATATCGAACCGATTGAACAAATTTTAGCTAACTGCGAACCGGAAGAAATAGGAGAAAAATATCTCCAAGCAACACCTTATGTTTTTCTGGAAACACTTTTAGAGACTTATCTTGAATACTGTGATCGTGAGATTAGGCATATTAACGATAAACTTAATATAGTCGAGCAGTCTGTTCTGGATCGTCGTACCTCTTATACTGTCTTGGTAACCAGGATGGCTATTTTGAAAAGAGATATCTTAAGTTTTAGGAGAATAGCAAGTCTTAATCGTAATATTTTTGGGTCACTGAAAATCATGGGTGAAGCTTTTTACGGCAAAGAGGCCGAGCCTTATTTTGACACCCTAGCCAATGACAGCTTTAAAATGAATAACACTATTGAAGGTTTCAGCGATATTATCAGTTCCCTGGAAAATACTTTTAATACCATCGTCTCTACCGAAGTCAACCGTCTCACAAAAGCCTATACTTATATCTCTTTATTTATTTGGCCAGCACTGCTAGTTTTTGCCATCTATCAGACCAATGGGAAAGATATGCCATTGGTTGATCTCCCCTTCGGCTGGATTTACATCTTGAGTTTAGCTGTTTCTCTCTCTA
Source organism: Minisyncoccota bacterium (assembly GCA_036170905.1). Classification (GTDB taxonomy): domain Bacteria; phylum Patescibacteriota; class Minisyncoccia; order UBA6257; family JAVHQB01; genus JAVHQB01. The sequence continues at coordinate 4,834 of JAVHQB010000037.1, forward strand.
TCATAGTTTTTGCTATCCTTAAAAAGAAAAATATCATTTAAATGAGTCTTAAAGTCTACAATACACTCTCGCGTAAGTTAGAAGACTTCAATCCTCTTAATCCCCCTAACGTTGGACTTTATACTTGTGGACCTACTGTTTATATGTATGCGCATATAGGCAATTTAAGGACTTATATTTTTGAAGATATTTTAGTAAGAGTCCTTCTGGCTAACAATTATAAAGTTAACCATGTTATGAATATTACTGACGTGGGACACCTTACTTCTGATGCCGATACGGGGGAAGATAAATTAGAAAAAGAGGCTAATAAGGAAAATAAAAATGCCTGGGAAATAGCCGCTTTTTATACTGTTGCTTTTCAAAAAGATTTGGAAGAATTAAATATTTTACCTCCAGATATTTGGTGTAAAGCCACTGATCATATTCCCGAACAAATTAAACTTGTCGAAACACTTGAAGCCAAAGGTTACACTTATAGAACCGATGATGGAATCTATTTTGATACTTCTAAATTATCAGATTACGGAAAATTGGCCGGACTGGATATAGAAGGGCTAAAGGCAGGTATTAGAGTAAAAATGGTGACCGGCAAGAAAAGTCCAACCGATTTCGCGCTTTGGAAATTTTCCCCTAATCCGTCAGTTGGCGAAGCGAAGCGCCAAATGGAATGGGACTCCCCTTGGGGGAAAGGTTTCCCTGGTTGGCATATAGAATGCGCTGCTATGTCTATGAAATATTTAGGAGAAACTTTTGACATTCATTGCGGAGGTATAGATCATATTCCTGTCCATCATACAAACGAAATTGCCGAGGCTGAAGCGTCTACAGGAAAGCCTTTTGTGAAGTATTGGCTACATGGCGAATTTCTGGAATTGAAAGAGGGGCGCATGGGCAAATCAGAAGGTAACGCCATTCTTCTCTCTACTTTGAAAGAGAAAGGGTTTGATCCGCTTGCCTACAGGTATCTAGTTTTAAACACTCACTATCGAAAAAAGATTGAATTTGATTTTGATTCTTTGGCTGCCGCTCAGACAGCTCTAAATAATCTCAAAAACAATATAGCTAATATTCAGCTGATGGCGGATCTTTTAGCTTATTATCCTATTTATAGAAATTTGCTTAAAGATGAGAGTAATAATTTTGAAGTTAATTATGGAGAGATTATAAAAGCTTTTAATGAGGCTTGTAACACCGACTTGAATATGCCTCAGGCTTTAGCTAGCTTAAATATTTTTTTGAACAAATATCAAGAAAGACTGGACTTTGAAAATGCTAACGAAATTTTGAATGCTCTCACTAAAATGGATGCCATTTTGGGTTTAAAATTATTGCCCAAGGTGCACGAATTAATTCCCGCTAACTTAATTTCGCTACTGCAAAGTCGGCAAGCGAAAAGAGTAGAAAAGAATTGGACAGAAGCTGACAATCTTAGGGCTGAAATTGAAGGCTTAGGCTTTTTAGTAAAAGATACTCCTCGCGGACAAATACTTGAACAAAATTTTAAAGGCTAAATTTTAAATTTTAAATCAATTTTAAATGTCAAAAACGCAGGCTCCTAATCCCCATGTATGTGTTTGAAAATTAGCTTGTAGTGAGTACGTCCGAACTATAAATTAGTAAATTGAAGTTTAATTCGTTGGTCAACAAATTACAAATTAATTATATTATATGTCCCCTATTACTAAAGTCGGAGAAAAGAAATTCAGGGCTCCTCGGGAAGTAAGTGTCGGCCCAGCAGATAGAGTTCCTCCTCAAAACATAGAAGCCGAAGAAGCTGTTCTCGGAGCCATTCTTATAGATAGAAACGCCATGTATAAAGTAGCCGATATTTTACACTCAGAAGATTTCTACAAACCTTCTCATCAAACCATTTACAGGAATATCCTGGATCTTTTTTCTAAAGCAGAACCCATCGATATTGTCAGTCTCAGTAATCGCCTTAAAGATACTGAAGAGCTGAAAAACATTGGCGGTTCAAGTACCTTAAGCGCCTTAGTAAACAAAGTTACTAGCGCTTCCAATATTTTTTATTACGCTCAAATAGTTCATCAAAAAAAGATTTTAAGAGACCTCATTAGCGCTTCCTCTGATATTGCTTCTCTGGGCTGGCAAGAGGACCAAGATGTGAATATTTTGGTAGACAAAGCGGAACAAACTATCTTTGCTATTTCTCAAAACTCTATCACCCGAGAATTTGTCCCTTTAAACAGCGAACTTAAGACCGCCTACGAAAGAATTGATGAATTAAACAAACAGGGTTACGGAGCCATGCGTGGAATTGCTACTGGTTTTAGAGATTTAGATAATAAACTCTCAGGACTCCAAAAATCTGATTTAATTATTTTAGCATCCAGGCCATCATTAGGAAAAACTTCTTTGGCTCTGGATATTGCCCGCCAAGCAGCCATGAAAAACAAAAAACCAGTGGGTTTCTTCAGTCTCGAAATGTCCAAAGACCAATTGGTTGATAGAATGCTATCTGCTCAGTCTAGAATTGATGCTTGGAAAATAAGAACCGGCCACTTGTCAGCCGAAGGTGAATTAAATGATTTCACAATTTTAAGAGATGCGATGGACACGCTGTCTCAATGTCCCGTTTATATAGACGATACCCCCTCACCCACAGTTTTACAGATAAGAACTATGGCTAGAAGATTACAAACCGAGGTGGGGTTAGGTTTAGTAGTGATTGATTATTTACAATTAATTCAGCCGGCTAATAGCACTCAAAGCATGGTCCAGCAAGTAACTGAAATCTCTCGCGGCCTCAAAGCTATAGCCAGGGAACTCAATGTTCCTGTTTTGGCGCTTTCTCAATTGTCTCGTGATGTAGAAAAAAGAGAGGGTGACCAGAAGCCACGTCTATCTGACTTACGAGAAAGCGGTTCCATTGAGCAAGACGCCGATATTGTTATGTTTATTTATAGAAAAGATAAGATCAGGGGAGGTGGATTTGGGCTTACTAGTACAGAAAACCAAACTGATGTTTATAATCGCACCCCTATTGCTGATATTATTATTGCTAAACACAGAAACGGCCCCACGGGCCAAGTACAGTTGTACTTTAATCAAGACATAGCAAGCTTCACAGATATGGATAGTAGTTCAGAAGGATTTGAAAAATATGGCGAAGATGAAAGCGCTATTCCTCCGGAGGATTTACAATAATTTGTTTTCCCAAGAACTCTATGGAAATAATTCCTAAAAACTTGAAGCATCTAGCCAATCTCATAGCTCAAATGCCGGGTATGACAACGAGACAAGCTTTGCGAGCCGCTTATGCCTTAACGCGTCCCGATTCCGAAGGGCATCCTTTTACTGATTTAGAAAAACTTCTTAAGGCAGGTAGTGAAACAATCGCTAAAATTAAGATCTGTTCTTTGTGCTTTATGCCTTTTGAAGATGACGGTAAACAGGCTGTAGTTTGCTCTGTCTGCGCCGATAAGAAAAGAGATCATCAAACTCTTATGCTTGTCGAAAAAGAAACTGACCTTTTGTCTTTGGAGAAAACTGATACTTATAGTGGATTATATTTTGTTTTAGGCGGGCTCCTGGCTTCCATAGACCCTGAGAATAACCAGCAGTTAAGAATTAAAGAATTCAAGGAACGTCTCAAAAGGCAAAAAGGGATACCTCAAGCTCGAATTAAAGAAATTATTATTGCTTTAGGGCAAACAACCGATGGCAATCTAACGGCTAATTATTTGAAAGGCCAGATTCAAAATATTGATAAGGAAATAAAAATATCTCGTTTGGCGAGCGGTCTTCCTCATGGTAGCGAAGTAGAATTTGCCGATGAAGAAACCCTGGCCAATGCACTAAAATACAGACAAGGAATCTAAAATACCAAAATTTTAAAGGCTAAATTTTAAATTTTAAGTGAATAAATAAATATTTAAATTTTAAATGAGAAATTCAGAATTTGGAGAGAAGTTAAAATTTGTAAATTAAAAACTGCCTTTATGGCAGTTTTTGTGTTACTATTTTACTTTGACTTGAACGAAGGTCTGACGATGTCCTTTCTTTTTGCTGTAACGAGTTTTATTTTTGTATTTGAAAACTATTACCTTACGAGAACGGCCAATCTTTAAGACATCGGCTTCTATAGTAGTATCTTTGAGATAAGGCTTACCTAAGTTAATTTTATCGCCTTCGGCGGTTAAAAGCACTTTATCGAAAGATAATTTCTCGCCTTCCTTAGCTGTTGCTATTTTTTCTACAGTGATGACGGCACCCGGTTTAACGAGATACTGTTTGCCACCCGTTTCAATTACTGCAATCATAATAAAAAGGTTATTTTAAGTAAGCCTATAATAGCTGATTTGACTGTTTTTTGCAAGCCAAAGCCTTTTGAAGGCTTGATTTTAAGGCCTAAATCAGGTATCCTTTACTCGTTTCTATGCGCCCTTGTCGTCTAGCCTGGTTAGGACATATGGTTCTCAGCCATAGAACTAGGGTTCAAATCCCTACAGGGGTACCCGCATGTTCCAATTTACAAATTTTCAATTTGTAAAATCTAAACAGATTTTAAACTTCAATTTTCAAATAAACTCTAATTTATTAATTACCAACATGTTCAAATTAAAAATTAAAAATACCAATCTATATTGGTTAGTGGCAATCAGTCTGGGATTAAGTCTAACTTGGTTTTTAACCATCAACTATGTTGTAAGACTTGGTCCTGGCGCCAGCATAGTTCTACACAGCAACGCTTTTGGCGTCGATTACTTCAGTAATCGTGCGAGTCTTCTGTCTATTCCTTCTATCGCTACTATTTTTATTTTAAGCGATATTTTTCTGGGTTTTAAAAGCAAGGAATCCAGGTGGAGATTAGCATTTTTTTTAACTGCCAATCTGTTAACTTTTTATTTTCTCTTTTTAATTAGCTGGATAATAAAGATAAATAGCTAATTATTTCGCTATATCATCCGGAGGGATGTTATAGTAACTAATTAAATAGGCCGCTAAGTTGTGCCACAGAACAGCGGCCGTACTTTCCGCCGAAAGTCCTATTCGGGGCTTGTTTAATATAGTGTAAATAACATACTTAGGCTTTTCTACGGGGAAGAAACCTATGAAAGAATGAATGTTATCTGTGTCTGAATATCCACCATTGACAAACATCATAGCAGTACCAGTTTTCCCACCAGATTTATAACCACTCACTTTAGCTCGATTGCCATAACCAGTTTCTACTGTATAGACCATCATTGATTTTACTTTTTCGGCGGTTTCCGGGCTTATGATTAAAGACGAGTCTTCGGTATTTCCATGGGCTGATTCAAGGCTGCCATCTGGGTTTTTTATACTTTCTAAAATGTAGGGATTGACCATTTTGCCGCCATTGGTAATAGCACTCACAGCCTTAACCATTTCTAGGGGGGTAGTGGCTATACCCTGACCATAAGCAGCAGTGGCAAAATCTATATCCCTGGCCTCACGGCTGTCAATGTTTTTCAAAGAACCCTCTACCTCATTTGGTAAATCAATACCTGTTTTACTATCAAGACCAAATTTTTTAAAGTAATCTCGTAAAAGTGAGCCACCAATTTGCTGTTCAATATAAACAGCCCCCATATTGATGGATTTGGCCATAACTTCTTTCATGTCTACCAAGCCATAAAAATGGTTCCCATAATTACCAATAGTTTTATTATTAAGAGTAACCCTATGGTCGTCCTTATAAGTGCTTGTTTCCTTAATTTTTCCTGAATCAAGACCAGCCGACATAGTTAAGACTTTCATTACTGAGCCTAGCTCATATCTATTTTCGACAGTGTTATTTCTAAAAAGGCTGTAATCTTTGGTTTTGAAATATTCATTGGAATTAAAACTGGGATAATTGGCCATGGCCACTATCCTGCCAGTGTCAGATTCCATTATAATGGCTGAACCGCTTTCGGCTGCTTTCAGCTCAATCATATTTTTTAGTTCTTGCTCTGTTTTAAATTGCACATTTTTGTCGATGGTGGCTATAAGAGAGCTGCCAGCCACCACAGTTTGCTCATTATTGCTAATAGAACGAATAAGATTACTCAGGCCGCTTCTGGCCCCTTTAAAGGTGCCATTTACTCCTTTCAAAATATCATTATAGTATTTTTCTAGCCCGTAAACTCCTTCCATTTCTTTAGTAGTGTTATCCATCTGTAAAAAGCCTATGACTTGGCTGGCTAGGTCGTTAAAAGGATAATAGCGAACACTATTCTTTGCCAAAACCAAACCTGTAATTTTTTCCGCTTGCAATTTGTTCACTAAATCATAGTTATCAATTTTAGTTAAGAGAGGACAATACTGGGAATTGGTTTTAGAGAAACACTTTTTTATTTCTGTTTCTTCTACCGAGGGGAAATATGATTTAATCTTAACAACAAGATTATCTTGGCTACCATCTTTTAAAAGAGTGGGGTCAAGATACAGGGTATAATAAACTTTATTAATTGCCACCGGAGTAATATCTTTATTGATATCATCTCTAAAATAAATAAGGCCTCTTTCTGACTTTATTGGTGTAGTGGTGTAATTTTTTTCTAAAACCAGTTTAGAATAATAATCACCTTTTACTATTTGTAAATAGAAAAGCTTGCTAACAATAGATAGGGTCGGCAAAAAAACGGCTAAAATCAGCACGATAATAGTCCGTTTACGAAACGATTTGGAAAGATAGTTACTAGCCATTCGGTAAGTGGCTTAAATACTATATTTTTTAAAATCAATAAGAGCACTCATGAGTTAAATTAAAAAATATGTCCTATTTAGTTAATGCCACATTACTGACATGATTGAGGGCCAAAGGATGAAAATCACCAACTTCAACAAAATTATTTGCTTGCGCCCAAATAGCTACCTGAGCAAGAGAGATATCATTAAAAACAGTCTTTTCTAAACTACTATTATCTTCTGTGAGGCTGACAATGGATTCCTTTAGAGTTTTAATATCGCTATCCATATTTATGGTTCCGCAACGCAAAGCAATATAAGGGGCGACAAATAAAGACAAGACAATAATAGGAACAAAAGTTGCTAAACTGGCACTGCCGAGCAGTCTTTTGGTTTTTCTAATACCCCTAAAATAGAGCGCACCTAAGCCAGCGTTTGTGCTACTATAAAAATTTTGATTGGAACTCACTCTGTAAGCAATGGCTGACATAGAATATACTTTAAATTAATTTTCAATTTACAAATTTACAGTTCGGGCTTACTCACTGCAAGCTAATTTTCAAACAATTAAGAAGCGGATTTATTTAACAATTATTAAATAATTTGAATGGCTCTTAATTTTGCTGAATGGCTTTTGGGATTGATATTGATTTCAGTTTCACTGGCAGTTATTGGTTTTGGAGTCAAAATTTTAGCCTGTCCGTTTTCTTTTAGTTGGCGAAAGGCTCTTTTGACTAGGCGATCTTCCAATGAGTGAAAACTGACTATTACATAACGACCACCTGGGGAAAGAATAAAAGGAATTTGTTCTAAAGCAGTCTCTAAATTATTTAGCTCGTCATTAGTAGCAATTCTTAGTGCCTGGAAGGTTCTCGTGGCCGGATGAATGCGCCCCCTTTCGTAACCTTGAGGAACTGATTTTTCTATAAGAGAGACAAGGTCATTAGTGGTAAGAATAGGATTTTTTTGGCGTGCAGTTATAATCACTTTGGCAATAGCGCGACTATATCTTTCCTCGCCGTATTTCCAGAAAATATCAGCCAACTCGCTTTCAGAATAACTATTAACGATTTGGGCAGCTGTACGCGGAGCATTCTGCCAATCGGAAGCAAAAGTCATTATAAGCGGTTCATCTTTTTTGAAGGAAAACCCGCGACCAGAATTTTCTAAGCTATCAGTGTTTAGTCCTAAATCAAGGACTACTCCGGAGACACTTTGGAAACGGCTTTCGGCTTTAATCTCTTTCAGTTGGGAAAAATTCCCCTGGCGAAAAACTAAACGGTTCGTATCTATTTTGCTGAGTGAGAGTGTTTCTTGGGAGCGAGAGCAAGCTTCTTTATCCAGATCTACTCCCAAAACTTTTCCTTGAGGGGCTGTCAGTTCTAAGATAGCTTTCGTGTATCCCCCAGTGCCCAATGTTCCGTCAATAAAATTCTCATTGGGTTGTGGAGCTAAATATTTTAAAACTTCTTGTAAAAGAACGGGGACATGCATAGGAATTAGAAGACTAATTTTTCAGCTATTTCAGCAGAGGTCTTTTCGGTTTTAGCTTGATAATCTTTATAAGCATTTTCATCCCAAATTTCCAAACGATCGTTAAGCCCAATAATGACAGCTTTTTTCCCAAGCTTGGCATAATCTTCCAAATAGTTAGGAATAAGAATCCTTCCTTGGCTGTCAATTTCCATTTCCATGGCACCGCCTAACATTAAGCGGGCAAAGGCTCTGGGGTTGGCTTGAGTTAAGGGTAAAGATTGGATCTTATTAACAAATTCCGCCCAGGCATTTTTAGGCCACAAAAAAAGACAGTTATCTATTCCCCGCGTTAAAACTGCTCCGCCGGCCAAATCCGACTTAAATTTCACAGGTAAAGATAGTCTGCCCTTTTGGTCTATACTATGATGATATTCTCCTATAAACATTGCCTACAAAAGCGACTTTTACTTAATAACAAGTGTCTAAAAGGATTTTTAAGTTATCCCCCACTTAACTTAGTTATCCCCACTTTTATCCACTTTCCTCCAACTTGTATCCATTTTATTCCACGAGAACTCTTAAGTCAATAGTTATCCCCCCACTTTTTCTCCAAATTCATCTTTTTGGTATACATCTATAAAGATAGTATTAATAAGGTTTAAAGACAGTTTCGAAATAATTATCTAAAAAATAATTTATTATCCACTTTCTATACACAACGGCTTTTTAATATAAATACAAAACGGCCTTGCTTTTACAAGCAAGGTCGTTTTCTAAAATACTAAAAGATAGTTTATTTGAGAGAAAAAGACACTCGAATAACTGCTGTAATTTCTTTTTCTATAGTGCTTGTGTCATAAGATCCATAATCAGAAACATCAATAGAGTTAGGCTGTAAAACTTGAATAACTCCAGCACTGGCAGAACGAAGAGCGGCTACTTTAGAGCCAGTGCTTTGCGCTATCTTTTCTGCCCTATTTTTAGCGTCCTTGGTAGCTTCGGCTAAAAGCTCAATGCGAGCTTCCGGGAGTTTGGTGTAGAAATACTCAAGAGACTGGGTAGAAAAAATTATACCCTGGTTGATAAGGGGAGAAACATCTTGTGCCAATTTGGTTATCTTTTGTAGGTCGGCTGATTGCACAATAATATTTTGTCTTAGAATATAGCCTACAAGTTGGCTACCTCCTTGTTTTTGGTAATCGTAAACATTTTCAACAAAAACTGGCGAGATTGTATAAGCCTCTTCATTTATGCCATTAGTTTTAAGGTAGGCTTTTACTGCCTCTAAATCTTTCTTCATAAAAGCATATCCGCTTTTCAGTCCATTTATATCTATGTTTCTGGAAAAGGAGCTTGTCCATTTTACTAAGTCCGAGGTCACATTCTTTTTAGCAGAACCAGTAACAGCAATAGTATTTTCTAAACCCTTTATTTTATAAAAAGCATTGGATACTAAAAATCCCGTAACTATTAAAGCTATCCCTGTAATGGCGGCAAAAAGCCATAATCCCTTGTTGTTAATATTCATAG
>JAVHQB010000038.1:0-3034 GCA_036170905.1 Minisyncoccota bacterium
GTAAGCTGCGCTTGGAACCGGAGCGTATTTAGCGCCGACTTTTATGAAATCAGTGACAAACCCGCCCGCCAAATCTATTAACACGAAAATCAGGGAAATAACGAACGATAAAACAATAATCTTTTTGCTTATGTCGTTTTTACTTAACGCTGAAAGGAAAAAATAACCCGTTGACGGAATAAACAGCAGTCCTATGCAGGAGTATTTTTCCCAATTTTTTATTTGAAGAGATTCTTCCTCGGTTACCTTTCTGAATTTAGCGGACATCGGGCTTTTGGAGAATATTTGGAGCGCATTCGCGCCGACAGACACGGCGTCTTTTAAAGATCTTAGAAATCCCTTGCTTATAGAAAAATGCGCGCCAATAGGGTTTACTTTCATAAGTCCTCACATAATACCACCCCAAACAAAAACAGACTACTTTTAAAAAGTTATTTGTATTAAAGGGGTCTGACCCCTTTAATTTTCAAGGTTAAACTGTTTTAGACGGGAGGAAACAGTTGTTACTTGTCAATTACTTGACAATTGATTATAGATTGCTTTACAATGGTATAAATTATGATAAATAAAGATAAAATATTGGAAATAGCCGATAAATTAGGAAGAATAACATCCAAAGATCTTTTGGGTCAATTCGCCGTATCTCGTCAATATATTAATCAACTTATCACTCAGTTAATAGAAGAAAAGAAGATAATAAAGCTCGGCGGGACAAGGTCTGCTTTTTATGTTTCCACTCAGTATGCAAAAAATAATCCCCAAATATTACCAAAGTCATTTAGAAAAAAATATAAAAACGCAAAATTGGAGGAACATAAAGTCTTAATGGAGGTAGAACAAAAATTTCCGAATATTTTAAACCTATCGGAAAACGTTCGAAGCGTTTTTACTTTTGGTTTTTCAGAAATATTAAATAATGCGATAGAGCATTCGCAGTCAAAAATTGTAAGCGTTGAAGTGTCGGTTGATAATAATATTCTTTCTTTTATTATTGAGGATTCCGGAGTGGGTATTTTCCGTAATATTATGAAAAAGAAAGATCTTCAATCGGAAACAGAGGCTATCCAGGATCTTCTAAAAGGAAAAACTACCACGATGCCAAAATCTCATACGGGAGAGGGGATTTTTTTTACTTCTAAATCTGCTGATAAGTTTTTGTTGGATAGTTTCGGATATCAGCTTACAATCACTCCTCAGAATGTTGATATAAAAAATATCTCAAAGATTAAAAGGGGGACTAGGGCGATATTTGAAATATCAGTAGATTCAAAATTACACATGGCAGATATATTTAGGAAATATACAAATCTTTCTGAAGACAGTGATTATGGATTTGACAAAACTGAGATTAGAGTGAAATTGTTTACAGCGGGGGGCGTTCATATTTCCAGATCTCAAGCAAGGAGGATTCTGTCGGGGTTGGAAAAATTCAAGATCATTTTACTTGATTTTGAAGATGTGCCCATTGTTGGACAGGCGTTTGCCGATGAAATTTATCGTGTATTTCATAATTTTCATCCCAATATACAAATTAAAGAAGAAAATATGTCGGAAGGTGTGTATTTTATGGTTGAACGTGCAAAAAACGAGGCTAAAATAGGAAGATAGGCTATGGAAATTAAAAGTCATTTATAAAAAAGTCCCCAGTCAAAAGCTAAAAGTCCAAAAAACACCTGTCATTCCCGTGAAAACGGGAATCCATTTTTTAATTTCAAAATCCAAATTTCCAATGTCAAAATAAAAAAGTTTGTCATTCCCGCGGACGCGGGAATCCATTTTTTAGGTTGTTTTGACTTTCCACTTTATGGACTTTTAGCTTTCGACTTAAACTGTGGATAACTTCTCTACTTTACTTTTTAAAAACTGATATAATATTTATGTTCCTACTAAGTCTGTTTGTGTAATAATTACAGGAAAAAAGTGAAATTTTGGAATAACAACAAGACGAAGATTTTTATTCTCGTTTTTGTCGCTTATTCTGTATTCGCGGGATTTTTTAGTGTCGCAGAAGCCGTCTTCTCTCACGTCCTCACTTACCAAGGAAAGCTCACAGACAGTAGCGGTGATAATGTCACCGACGGTAACTACACAATGCGCTTCAGAATCTATGACGCGCCCACAGGAGGCACGTCTCTCTTCGACGAAACCACCACCACAGTCGCAGTCGCTTCCGGAATATTCTCCACATACATAGGCGAAGCTTCTTCCACTCTATCTGTAAACTGGAATCAAACTCTTTATTTGGGCATCACCGTAGGAACGACGACAGGAATAGACGCAGAGATGACACCAAGAAAGAAACTTTCCTCCACTCCTTCCGCATTCGAAGCGGATAAACTGGACGGTTACGATTCCACAGATCTCCTCGCTCAATCTTTCTCCACAACTTCGGCAGATAATTGGAAAACGCAAAATAACTTCTTTTCCACAACTTCGGCAAACGCTTGGTCTACTCTCGGTCTGGGTTTCAGCTCCACCTCCGCAGATCACTGGTACGCTTCCGCCGACCGTTTCTCTTCTACCACCAACGAATATTGGTACACTTCCGCAGACAGATTTAGCACTACATCAACCAACGCTCTCCTTACAGATAAAGACAAAGGATATTTCTTCTCCACCACCTCCGCTGATTATCTCCAGACACAGAGAAATTATTTCAGTACCACTTCTTCCGACTATCTCGCTACGCAAAGAAACTTCTTCTCCACCACCTCCTCCAACTACTTCCTTACTCAAAACAGAGGCGCATCGTTTTCCACAACTTCTGCTGATTATCACCTCGCGCAAAATCAAGGAGCGTCATTCTCTACAACGTCATCTAACTTCTGGAAAACACAAAACAACTTCTTCTCCACAACCTCCGCTAACGTCTGGTCTACTCTCGGCTACGGTTTCTCTTCCACCTCCGCAAATCACTGGTACGTTTCCGCAGACCGTTTCTCTTCCACAACTAACGATTTCTGGTACGCGTCCGCAGATAGATTCAGCACCACCTCCTCCAACTACTTCCTTACTCAAAACAGGGGAGAATCTT
>JAVHQB010000039.1:0-3034 GCA_036170905.1 Minisyncoccota bacterium
AAGAATTTAGAAAGGCAAAGGAGATGATGAAAACTGATAAACGACTGTCTTATTATAAACCAAAAACAGACGTTACCCCAAATATTAGAAAATACAGAAATTGGTATTGGGAAAGACTTAAAGAAAAAACATATCAACAGATTGCTGACGAATATTCGGACTCCATGCTTCCCAGAAAAGGATATGAAACTGATTATCATGAAGTGATAAAAGGTGTAAAGATCTACGAAAAACTACTTGCCTTATAGTGCAACTTACAGGCTTATAAACTCCACGTTCATTTTACAAGCTTATAAATCGACTTATTCTGACAATCTACTTCGTGAAATAATAAGCTTATATGACTTTACTCAGCAGAAATGATATCGAAATAAGAATAACAATCTTAAACGCAGATAATTTAATAGCAAGGGCAACTGTAATTTTTTTTGGTTGTGTCGAAACCCATGGTTGGAGGATTATGAAGTCAACCATAATGCACCCTGTCTTTCAAGAAAATATTTGGATACAACCACCATGCTTTAGAGCTCCAAAAACTAAAAGCGGTTGGAAAGAAATTGTTTATATCAACCATAAAAATACTTTTGAATTTATTCAGTCTATGATTTATGACGCTTATCACATGGCCCGAAGCAAAAAAGAAGGGCTCGAAGCAACAGAAAATAAAGAAAGTAGCAAAGAAAAAATGGATTTAGAAGTTAAAAGCGAAGACATAAAAACAGATGACATCCCTTATTGAAGAAAACACTATAGTAACTATTTATAAATACTCTGTATATATACTCTATATAGTAACTATATTGTTTCTATTAAGTAGATATACAGAGTTACTATATAGTGAATTTGGGTATTTGGGTAACTATATTAATTCTTCTTTATTTATTAGTCTGAAAGCTCAATATCTTCAATGTTTAGTTAATTCAATAGTGCTTCATTGGTATTCTATTTTTTTCGTCGCACAACAATTTCAATATCCTTTACGTAAAGGACATTCAAATATTACCTATTTTTATAGAAATAGCATATTGTATAGCTCTAAATACATAATTAATAACAAAATCCCGTCAAAAGTTATGAATTTTCACTATTAAACACTATGAATAAAGTCTTAACATCGAAGACTATACCTAAACGATCTAAGGCGTTACATCAATATAATACTAATAATCAAGAAGAGTCCCTAATAAAACCATGTGCTAATTCAAAAAAGACGGTATCCCTACTTATGGTTGGTCAATGTTCTGAAACTAAATCAAAAAGAGGGATATTAATAAAAACTAATAATTCTATAAAAAAGAGTGGGGTTAATGGTGTCGTCGTTCAACCCAAAGATACTACCCCCCGATCCGAGATAAGTATTGATTTTGCCGCTAAACAATTCTTTCAGATTTTATTAATGGACATAAAAAGCAGACACGCTCTTAACAATAATTTAGAGCCTGTTGTGAGTGCCTTTTCCGTTTAAATAGCGGAAAATTAATATAAGGATAATTTTAGAAAATATATGAAACGAGCATATGGCTATATTCGGGTGTCAACTGACTTTCAGGCGGAGTCTGGGTACTCTCTTGATAACCAAAAAAGAGCCATTAAAGACTATAGCAAAACAAGAGGATTGCAACTTCTTCATATCTACGTTGACGAAGGAAAAAGTGGCAGGACAGTTAGGAGACCTGAATTTCAAGAAATGCTTAAACAGATAAGAGAAAAAGGTATTGATAGTGTTTTGATCTATAAAATTGACCGCTTCGCTAGAAATGTTACTGATTTCTCTCGTATTTGGAACGAATTTAAAGCAAACAATATCAATCTTATTTCTGTTCTTGAAGGTGATTTATCTAATGGCTCAAGTCTTGTTCCTAATATTTTCGCTTCAGTTGCCCAGTGGGAAAGCGAAGTTAACTCTCAAAGAACCAAAGACGCTCTTATGCAGAAATTCGTCTCAGGCTGGCAACCCACTCCTCCTTGTCTTGGCTATCGTTCAGTCGGTGGTGACGGAGAAAGAAAAACCTGCGAACCTGATCCTCATTCTGCTCCTATTATTAAAAAAATGTTTCAGCTTTACTCAACAGGCGAATATTCAATGCAATCCTTACAGGAATGGCTCAAAGATAAAAATATCATCTCAAAAAGTGGTGGTATGATTGGCTTTAGCACTATTGATGGTATCCTAAATAACCCGTTTTTCTACGGGCTTATTCGTTGGCGTGGTCAATCTAAAATTGGGAAACATATACCACTTATTACCAAACAATTATTTGAAGCTTGTAAATATATACTCGCAAAACACAGAAATTTCTTAGTCAGAGAGCGCAAATACGATTTCCTGCTTCGCGGTTTTGTTCGTTGCTGTTGCGGAACTCGGTTAATCGGTGAAAAACATAAAATAAGAAGTAATAACAAGACAATAGACTATTATCACTGCCAACGGAGATATAGCGTTGACTGTAGACAACCCTACGTACAGTCTAAAGAATTGGAAAAACAGATAGAAAATGCCATGAAGAATTTTGAACTATCTGATGAATTTATTAAAAAACTGATAACTGAAGCAGAAGCATATTTAGACTCAGGTAAAAAAGATGTTGGTAGTATGAATCAAGCACTGGTTAATCAAAAAACAGGTCTTGATTTAAGACGAAATAGGCTCGAAGACCTATTAATTGATGGCTCCATTGACAAAGATACCTACAAAAGAAAACATGAGGCAATCACTGAACAAATAGACAATCTACAGACCCAAATAGAGAGTGTTGAACAGGAAAATACACTTGATCTGCCTCTAGTTAAAGACACTCTTTCGCTTACGCAAAATTTATACTCAACATTCAAGAGTGCGTCACCGCCTGTTAAAAGACACTATCTACGCTTCTTTTATGAGAGTTTTATTGTTAAAGATAAAGTATTGATTGAGTCTAAACCTACACCAATTTTGGAGTCTATTTTTGACGCCAACATGGTTCGGTTAAGAAAGACTCAGCTCCCCCGAGAAGACTCGAACTTCTAACATCCTCGTTAACAGCGAGGCGCTCTA
>JAVHQB010000040.1:0-2955 GCA_036170905.1 Minisyncoccota bacterium
TCGGATGTCGCAAATGGAAAAGGAGGGGTTTGGGGAGGAATTTTCCATTTGCTCCTCTTTTTGTTTTGGGGGAATTCGGGGCGGGCAAAAAACAGAAAATACAAATTCAAGATCGAGCCTCTACCATTCTACTGCTCATACAAAATTAGATAAAGATTTTCCTAACTTTTCAATTACTCCAACAACTAGAGCATTGCCCATAATAAAAGCTCTTTTTACATCAGGTGTTAGTTTCTCGTTAGACATAATTTTTGTATGATTGTCCGGAAACATATTGAGTCTTTCTAATTCTAGAGGCATCAATCTGCGTAATTTACCTGATTTAGTCCTTATCACATGTTTGAAACGAGAGGGAGAACTTCCACCTTCACCTGTAACTATCGTTCTTGAGGGTTTATCTAAAGAGTCAGGGAAAACCATAGGACCTTCTGAATAATTATATTCGAAACCATCTTTAGATTTTCGCTCCTCTTTTTTCCCGCCCTTTAAATATTCCCATCTTTTTTTGTCCTCACCCTTTATAAAGAATTCTTCGGGAATTTTTGTCTCATCATGAACAATAATATCCTTAAGTAGAATAGATTTACCTTTATACTCAGCATTAGTTTTAATAGTGTAGACTTTTCGGTCAATCATTATTCCAGAAATCTCAAAAGGGCTTTTCTCGGGTTTATTAGAAGAAAAATTCTCGGACACTTTTTCTAAACTACCTTCAATTTTAAATTCATGCAGAGCACTGGTGTCTTTTTTAACTGGAAATGCTTGAGCGATTACTCCATTTTTGTAAATCCAATTCTTAATGTCTTTCTCTTTTTTAATAAGATTAAAAATCTTGCTACCTTTTTTATAACCCATAATTAAAATTCTTCTTCTCCTTTGAGAAAATCCGTAGTCCGCAGCATTAACAATTAGCCATTCAACGATATACCCCAGATCTGAAAGTGAAGCGAGCATGATAGCAAAATCTCTTCCTCTTTGTCCTGTCGGAGATTTCAGTAGACGGTCTACATTTTCCAACATTAAAAATTTAGGGGCTTTTTCTCCACTCTTTTTTAAAATATTAAAAATTGACCACCATAAAACACCCTTCTTCCCATAAATACCTTTTGCCTGATTCAATGTCCTTGCAACTGAATAATCTTGGCAAGGGAATCCTCCGACAAGCAAATCATGATTTGGTATTTGTTTAAAATCTTTTTCTATTACCTCTTGTATATCTTCACAAGAATGATTCTTTGACCCAAAAGCCCGCGTATATATCTGAGAAGCATGTTGTGTTGTAGCTCCTGGTTCCCATTGACTACTCCAAACAGTCTCATAATTAAAATCCTTGTTGCTTGTCGCATCAAGTCCGAGGCGAAACCCCCCAACACCTGCAAATAATTCGACGACTCGTATTTTCTTCATAATGCAATTATAGCAAATAGCAACGAATTGATCAACCTTGATCTTTTTTGTTTTCTATGGCTTGTTGTATGTATTTAGCATTAAGCCAAAAACAGCGTTTCATTTCCTGTGTGTTTTGAGGTGTTGTAATTGTATCAGTCGAGTTTTTTCCGTGTGGACGAACATGTGCAACGTAACTGTCACTCATTTTAGGTAATTCATCGTATCTACCTTGGTTAATACAATTGATTGTTTTTTGCCAAACATTTTCAGCTTCCCCAATATCCTTCATGGGAAAGTTCCAAAACATAGTTTTTCTTAGAATAATATCGTCACTACTTTCTTGTTTTTGAAAGACAACAAACAAAAACTTTTTAGTTTCAAGTTGTAAGTGAAAATCAGCCATTGATTCTTCTTCGTCGTCATTCCAGATTTGAGTCGATAAATCTTTGTAATCAAATGCAGGGAATGACATGGATTCTCTTAGTGTCCCAGTGTGTTCAAGTGTCATTACTTTAAGAGTGATGTTTGCTTTTTCTAGTTCTTCAATATTATTTGAATTAACATCAAGAATTCTATTAACAATCAATCGTTTGTAGCTTTTTGATTTTGTGCCAAGATTTGAGCCGAGCTTGTTAAGTATCTCTTTGTCAGTTTTCCCTATAAATGCAGAAAACTTTTCCTTAATTACGTCTTCTATGGTTTCAATTCGTCTCTGTTTCTTAAAAATTGAATCGGTATTTGTTTTTTCGCCAAGTAATTTTGTTTGGATTAGATAATTTATATACTGTTGTTTGAAAGAAAATGCACGAGGTTTTGCTGGCGCACGATTCATTGGCTGATCTCTTACAACTCGACTATTCGCCGCTTTTGTACAAGCACCAAGATAATAAGTGTCGCCTTCAGATAGAAGATGAGCCTCTCCTCGTTTTATTTTTGAAACAATATACTCCCAATCTTTCTGAATTTGAAAAACATCTTCGTCAGAAATATCTTCTAGTAAGTTCAATAGATGAACGAATTTAAATTCATAATCAAGAATACTTTTATTTTCTATCCATAAATAGAACATCAACAATAATGACTTGTTCTTTTTTAAGAAAGAGCTTAGCTTCCATGTTTCATTCACGACAGTGTCGTAGTTAATCATTGAGAAAACTAATCTTTCCTTTGAAACCAACTTACTACTGCTGTGTTTCTTTAGTGGGGTTGTTTTAAGTTCAACTTCTGCAATTTTAAAATCTGGCTCACTAATGTTTCCGGGGTTAATGTCAAAAAAGTATTTTTCTATCAAATCACCTAAAAATCCTTTGCGCTTCATCCCGTATTCTCCAATTTGAGCCTCAATGATTCCAAGTGATTCTGCAGGAATAACTCCACGCAAAGATTTATGCAAAATTGTTTCTGCTTTTTCTAAAACTTGTTCTTTTGTTTGGTATATTTTAGTCATTTTTATTTAATTCGCTCCATCTATCTTTTGTGACTATTACATGACTAATAATCTTAATATCTAAAATTTTCCCAGCATGTATTAGTTTTTTTGTAATCTCAACATCAGCTTGAGATGGT
>JAVHQB010000041.1:0-2927 GCA_036170905.1 Minisyncoccota bacterium
ATCAAATCTATGTTTCGGCCACCGATCTGGCCGGCAATCAATCCAAGGTTACCCTAACGATTGTTAAGGTGGAAAGTACTATTACTTTTACTTTCCAAGTAGGTAACCCCAAGATGACCACAACTCAAATAGGGTTTGATGGTCAACCACACCTTGTAACTGAGGAAATTGACCCGGGTAGGAATACGGTACCCCTTCTTCGTAACGATAGGGTATTTATTCCTGTAAGAAAGTTTGTTGAGGTCTTAGGTGGCGACGTTCTTTGGGACTCTAAGTCTCAGAAAATTACGATTCGCATTCCCGGAGCCAATCCTTTACAACCAGCAGGTAGACTTATTCAAATGGAACTTTGGATAGGTAAACCAGTGGCTCGTATAACGGACTATGCCGGAAGCCATTACGTTAACATTGAGCCCGACGATAAAAAGGTAGTGCCGTTCATCGTCAATGGGCGAAGTTATTTTCCGCTACGTTTCATTGTAGAAAACTTTGGTTTAACATCTGACCATGTGCAGTGGTATGAAGAGCTGCAGATGGTTAAGATCTCTTACCCCTTAGTTCCATAAGGAGTAAACAAGTAGTACATATCGTTTAGAAAAGTTAAGGCGCCCTTGATCCTAAGGGCGCCATTTTTATTTGTCTCAGGAACATTTTTGCTATATAATAAGACATATTGTAACCTAAAAACTTTTTATGTTAGACATAAAATATATTCATAATAATCCTGATTTGCTTAAACAGAAACTAACTAATAAGGGGAGTGACCCTTCTTTAATTGACCAAGTTATTTTAGCCGATGATAGCCGCAAAGAATTAGTTTCAAAAATAGACGATTTAAGACATAGTAAATCTCTTTTAGAAGATAAAATAGCTAAAGGCCAAAAGGAACCAGCTGATTTGGAATTTCTTAAAAAAGCTAAAGTTTCTTTGAAAGAATTGGAAGATAAAGCAACCTTAGCTGATGCGGAGTTTACAAAAGTAATGAGACTAATTCCAAATCCACCGTTGGATATCGTTCCAGTAGATCCTATGGGCAAACAGATTTTTGTTTTAAGGGAGGTAGGAAATAAACCCAAATTTGATTTTAAACCACAAGATTATGTCAACCTTAGTGAAAAATTGGATTTGATAGATACCGAAAGGGCGGCTAAAACCTCCGGCTCCCGCTTTGGATTTATAAAAAATGAATTGGCTCTTATGGAGTTTGCCTTGTTGCAATTTGTTTTTCAAAAATTATCCAAAGAAGGTTTTATTCCATTAGTTACGCCCGTAATGCTTAAACCCAAACTTATGGAGGGTATGGGTTATGTGGAAAGGGGCGGTGAAGAAATTTATTACTTGCCTAAAGATGATTTGTATTTAGTAGGAACAGCCGAACAAATGATTGGCTCTATGCATAGCGATGAGATTTTGGATTACAATAAATTGCCCCTGCGCTACGCTGCTTTCTCATCTTGTTTTAGGAGAGAGGCTGGTTCGTACGGTAAGGACACTAAGGGTATTTTGAGAGTCCATCAATTTGATAAGATAGAGATGTTTGTCTTTTCTAAACCCGAAGAGGCCGTCCAAGAACACGAATTCCTCTTAAAAATGGAAGAAGAACTTATGCAAGCCTTGAAAATTCCTTACAGGGTTTTAAATATTTGTAGTGGTGATTTAGGCGACCCAGCAGCAGCCAAATTTGATATTGAGGCTTGGCTACCCGGTCAAAACAATGGAGAAGGCGAGTATCGCGAAACCCATTCCACTTCTAATTGCACGGATTTTCAGGCACGCCGCTTGAATATTCGTTATCGTGACCCACAAAGCCAGGACTTACATTTCGTTTATACTTTGAACGGTACCGCTTTTGCTATTGGTAGAGCCCTTATTGCTATAATAGAAAATTACCAGATGGCTGATGGAAACATTAAAGTTCCCGAAGCCCTTCAACCTTATATGGGCGGTATAAAAGAAATGGCGCGTAAGGCTTAGGTATGGCTAAGGTGACTGATAGAAAAAAAAGATTACACAAACAAAAGGTTCGTAGGAAAATAAAACTCTGTAGTTTTGCGTTTTTTTGTTTATTTCTTTTGGGAACGATTATCTGGACCACTTTCTTTTCCTCTATATTTAAAATAAAACAAATTATCTTGTCAGGAGAAGACCCTAATGATACAACCACCTTTATAAACTTTGTAAACACAACTATAGAAAGTAGAAGCTGGTTGGGATTAAAACCATATTTCAAGCCTTGGTTAACCAAATTTTCTTACAATAATAAAAATAGTTTGTTTCAAGATTTTGCCAGTTTAGAAGATGGTTTTAAAGCAAATTTCCCCCAGTATTCTGGTAGCCAAATAAACTTTAATTGGTGGAAGCAGACTTTAACGGTCGTTGTTAGTGAAAGAGTATCGATAGCTTTGTGGTGCAATGACAGTCAATGCGGTTTAGTTGATAAAAACGGTGTTTACTTTAAGGAACTTGGCATATCGGATAAACAAATACTCCTAAGTGACCCTATCTATGCAAATTATCCTTTACTTGAAGGGCAACTGAAAGAAGTTCCTTCTCCTGTTAGTATAGGGTCTTTGATAGTTTCACCAGAAATTATGACCAGTTTGGAAACTTGGTATAATAGCTGTAAGGGTAGTGTTATAGCTTTTAGGGAAATTTTTTTAAACGAAAGTTCTCTTGAATGTTTTTCTACAAAGACCGCGCTAAACACAAAACTAACTTTTAATCTTCAAGGAGATGTTAATAAAATTCTTTTGGTAATCGAGAATTTGCAAAGTAAAACAAAAGCTAAACCTACTTGGCAAGGATTGGCCAGTATTAACTTTTGTTTCTATCCCAAAATTTATTATACCCCTGACAGTTTTTTCTCCTTCTAATCCTGTTTGTGTTTAGTCTGCTAATAAGGTATTATTTTTATGTATGCCCCAAAT
>JAVHQB010000042.1:0-2904 GCA_036170905.1 Minisyncoccota bacterium
CCGCTATATGCATAGCCAGGTCATGAGCCAAAGATTTAAAAGTTTCTGATGCTATCAGTTCGGATTTATCAGCCTCGAGATTTAAAAGAACTCCAACCCTACCGCCATTGTGAATATAGGCTTCAATTAAGCCAGTCTTTGTTTCTAGATAGGCACAATTTCCTATTTCTATGTTCTCGCCAAACTTAGTAATATTAGATTTTAAAATTTCGGCTACGGTCATTGAAGAGTCCTGTAAATACGGAGCCAAAAGCAATTCCGCTGGAGTGATTGTTTCTAGTCCAGTAATTAATACCTGTTCTACTAAGTTTTTGGCCAAGGACTTGAAATCTTCGGATTGAGAAACAAAACTAGTATTAGATCGTAACTCTAAAATGGCCCCTCTTTTACAATCATCACTCAATTTGGCTTCTATATCCCCAGCTTCGGTAGTTCTGCCGCTTTTCTTATCGGCTTTAAGAAGTCCCTCTCTTTTAATTATTTCCAGAGCTTTATCAAAATTTCCCTCCGCTTCCTCCAGGGCTTTTTTGCAATCCATAACAGATGCCTGGGTTGCTTCTCTTAATTTGGATACCTCGGCCGCACTAATCATAATAATATATAAGCTTTTAACTTTTATTTATTTAATCTTACCGCTCTTCACTCCCGAAAGATTTTTATCCAATTGATTGAATATATATTCAATAGAACTTCTAGCGCTATCATTGGCTACTATAGGATAATTCACTAACTCAGGATTATCATCATTATCCAAAATAGAAATTACAGGTACCTTCATTATCATGGCTTCAAGCAGGGCTGTCATGTGAATCTTGGGGTCAACAATAAGTACGGCAGCTGGTAATTTAGCGAGAGTTCTTAAACCGAAAAACTTGTTCTTTAAAGACTGCAGTTTCTTTTCTAGCTTGAGCTGCTCCTTCTTGGTGTATTTGGTAATTTCTCCGCTCTTAAATTTGCCCTCCAGGTCTAGATAATAGTTAACCCTATCTTTAATTGTTTTGAAATTAGTGAGAGTACCCCCTAACCAGCGCTCAGTAACATAGGGCAAATCATATTTGGTAGCGAATTGTTCTACAGAACCTTTGGAACTAGCTAAAGTTCCTACAACAAGAATCTGCTCTCCCTGAGCATAAAGGCTCTTGATAAAATCATTGGCCTTAACCAAAGATTCTATAACTTTATTCAAGTCCAAAATAGCGAAGCTGTGTTTGGAGACCAAGACATAAGGCAAAGCCTTTGGATGATTGGTGGTTTTATTGTGGCCATAGAAAAGACCGGCTTCCATCATATCTTTAATGATGGTTTTATTTTCTATGCTCGGCTTAAAAATTTCTATCGGTAAATCCTGGATCATAATTGGTTCAAAAACTTTAAATGTACCCTAAAACAGCGTTTTATAACTCTTATAAAATAACATAAAAGACCTTTTTAAGCAAGAAAGATGGGCTCAAGTTTTTGTCCCTTATTTGCTTTGCATCTTAAGCAGCGCAAAAAACGGTCGTGCTGTCGCAAAATCCAAGCATAAATTAAGGCTAAATTATCTATAAATTCAGGAATCCCTTTCTAAGGACATTTTTAGCTTTTTGCTTGCCCTAAATCATAAAATCGTGTATAATAGGCAAGTTAATTAAAGACAAGTCCAATGCAAAAAGAAATTCATCCAAAATATTATCCTAAAGCCGAAGTTACTTGCTCTTGTGGTAATAAATTTATGGTGGGATCAACCTCCCCTAAGCTTAGTGTAGAAATTTGTTCTCAATGCCACCCTTTCTATACTGGCGAAGAAAGATTGATTGATACCGCCGGTAGAGTAAAGAAATTCCAAAAGAGAGTAGCTGTCAGTGCTGAGTTTAAAGCCAAGAAAGTAGCAAAGAAGATTCGTGTTAAAAAACAAGCTACTGGTAAAAGAATTTAGTTTATGGATCTAAACGAGCTCAAAAAAGAAAAAGAAGAGCTTCTTAAAAAACTCAGCGATCCTGAGTTTTTTAAAAATACCTCTGAATTAAAATCTACAAATAAAAGATTAGCTGTTTTAGATACATACTTACCCGTTTTCGAAAAAAAAGAGCAACTTCAATCAGTCATTGCACAAGATGAAGCTTTAATAGCTAGTAATGAAGACGAAGAACTCTCTAAAATAGCTAATGAAGAGCTTGTAGTTTATCAGGAGGAATTAGCTAAGATTCAAGAAAGAATAGATGGTTGGGAAAATCAAAAAGAAGCTGAATTAGAAACTAATGGTGTTATTTTAGAAATAAGGGCAGGGGTAGGTGGAGACGAAGCCGCCATTTTTGCTTCAGACTTACTCAAAATGTATAACCATTATGCCGACCATCAGAATTGGCCTACCTCCCTACTCGACTCAAGTACCAATGAAATTGGTGGCATAAAAGAAGCTGTTTTTGAAATTAAAGATAGCGATGCCTATGCCCTTCTGAAATATGAAGGTGGTGTTCATAGAGTACAAAGGGTTCCTGAAACAGAAAAAAATGGTCGTATCCATACTTCTACTGCTTCTGTAGCTATCTTACCAAAAATAACTATAATACCTTTTGAAGTAAGGCCTGAAGATATAGTAGAAACTTTCTATCGGTCCTCTGGTGCTGGCGGCCAAAATGTGCAAAAAGTAGAAAGTGCTGTCAGGATTACTCATAAACCAACTGGTATTGTTGTGAGTTGTCAGAGCGAACGTTTCCAAAGACAAAACAGAGACAAAGCTATGGAAATGTTGAAAATAAAAATATGGCAAGACCAGCAAGAAAAAATGACAGCCAATCTAACGACTGAAAGACGTGCTCAGATAGGCACAGCGGATAGAAGTGAAAAAATCAGAACTTATAATATACCTCAGGATAGAGTTACCGACCACAGAATAAAACAATCTTGGCATAATTTAGATAAAAT
>JAVHQB010000043.1:0-2896 GCA_036170905.1 Minisyncoccota bacterium
TCTTCCCCGCCCCCGCCCCCGCCACTATCAAAAGAGGCCCATCCGTATACAGGACCGCCTCTTTTTGTTTATCATTAAGTTGCTCCAAATATTGCATTCCCCCATTGTAGCATTTTATTTAATTTTTATATTATATAGCTCTTGAAACTTTAAAAACTTCACTATCTCTTACCAATGTAACCTTTCTTAATTTACCCAAATCTTCTGCTCTTTTCATTGCTCTAGCTATGTAGTTCTGGATTGTTTCTGATGGTTTTATTTGGTTTGAATATTCAGGAGTTAACTTTGTTATATGTTCTAACTTTTTAATATGTGCAAAGAGCGGTAAATAGACTTCATTTAGCTCTTTCTTCTTTGCTAACTGCATAAACTTCTCAACAGAAAGGTTTTTCGCATCGCCCCAGACTTTTATATTTTTGCCAGGGAAAAGATGACTTATGTTTTTACTATAAACCACAGCCGTTTCATTATTTAATTTCACTGCTTCATGGATTCCATGTGTATAGTGGAAGGGCTTACTAACATTCCCCGCTTCAGGATTTACTGGCTCTTGATTTTCTGTTAGTGAATGCATTGACTGTCCATTCTCGGGATTTATTTGGTGGTTTATATAGTCATTATAGTATTGTCCATTTTCTGGATTGATTTGCTCGCCCTCTCCTTGAATTATTTCATGTAGAGGCTTGCCAGTAGTAGGATCGACTTGCTCTGGTACTTTGAATGATTCATGAACTTGCGCAGAGTGATCTGAGTCAAACATTTTTTCATCATAAACATGATCAGTTTTTATTTCAGCTCCCTTTTCTAATAAGATATCTTTGTTGATTAATTTTTCATGGAACGTTAATGTTTGTGTGTCATTATCTAGAACAAGTTTATCTCCGGGTTGTAACCTCAAACTTTCTGCATCTTCTCCAGGTTTGAACATATTATTTTCCATTGCAAGATGATTTTCGTCTGTAGATAAAATATGCTTTTCAAGATCAGTTGCTTTTTCTAGATGGTCACCATATTTTAGTTCTAAGCTTTTCTTAAGATGACGAAACAAAACTATTGCCCCATCTCCCTTTCCTGCTGTTATCTCTATGGGCTTTGTGTGTTCTATTACATGTTGTATATTTCTTATATCAGGTCCACTTATAGCATCAACACCATGGGAAGTTGCTCCTACTGGAGCTATCGCAGTTTGAATATGATCACCATGCATCCATTCTCTGATAAGTCCTCCTAATGCTGCAAACCCAGCACCAACCAGAGCCCCACGAAGCATCTCGGCATTCTTGTGAGAGGCAATATTTTTTCCGAAAGCTGCTTCATTCTTAGCCATAACACTAGCAAGGAGAGCATCTCTTTCTCTTAGGTCTTCATTCATCTCTCTTGTTAGAGGTATGCCTAAGTTGTCTATGGTTGTTGATACTACATATGCTTCACTCATGGTTTTAAATAGTTCATAATTCACTACCGTAGGATTTTCTTTCCCATAATTTACTAATCCTTGTGATTGTTTCAATTCTATATATTGGAGGCGAGCTTCTAGTTGTGCCATAAGTGAAGCCTTCTCGCTATCCTCTTTTGCATTATTTATTTTATTTACCAAGTTGTCTATTCTCTGTTTCTGACTATCAGCATCTATAAAGGCTGCAACTTCTTTTGTGTTCACTTTCTCTCCTTGAAGTAAATATGAGAGTGCCCCTTGTCCATCATTCTTATTATCAAACAATTTCTTTTTACCGGCCTCTCTTCTTTCTAAGAAAGTTTCTTCCTTCCTTCCTTCATTGAAGGACTTATCTATACTTTCATTAGCTTTTCTTCTTGCTCTTACTCCTCCTATGACTCCTGCTGTTATAGGTGCAGTTATCCATCCAATAGTAGATGTTAATGTTCTAGCAGTGTATCCAGCGGTCATGTATCCTGCTCTCCAAATATTTTCATTATTTAAAAGTCTTCCCCAAGAAGATTCTGTTCGTATTTTTTTTAATTCATCAAAAGCATCAGGGTTTGTGTTTGTAAATTGAAGCATTGATATCATGTAATCTATATCTTTTATGCCAAGCATAGCCTTTTCTTTGGCTTCTACTTTACTCATTCCACCTGCTTCATATTGTCCCTGCAAATCTTTCATTAAAGCTGCTTTTTCTTTTTCATATTCAGCTTTTACTTCTTCAAACTTTTCATGATTTTTCTTGTCCCCTGAAAACATCTTATCAGTACTCTTTGCTGACCTCTCATTTTTCCAAGAGTCTGGTATTTTAGAAAAGTTGTTAGCAGTTTGGTTAAATTTCTCTATTATAATTTTTTGCTCTTTTGATAAATTTTCGTCTCTTCTTGCAAACTCTATAAAGGCCTTACCATCTTTTTCAATAACCGATAATCCTAAGTCTCTCTGTCTTTCTATAAGAGTATCCAAGGCTTTTTCCTCTGGTTTAATTTTTCCTTCCTCTACTTCGCTTATGATATTTTTTTCCGCTTTACTTATCCAGTAAGATTTACTTAAATTGTTCCAAGTTTTTCTAATACTACTCCACTTCCACTTAGATGGATTCCAAGATCTTTGAATTGTATTTTCTTCAGCAAATCTTTTCTCCCCCAGTTCTTTGACGTGAGAAAGTGTATTCTGAGAGGCTTGCTCTATAATTAATAACTTTTCAGCTTTACTAAAGTTTTGCCAATCTAAATTATCTTTAAAATAATCTTCATTTAGACCAATAGATTTAAGTTTGATGTTTATTTCTGCATCATCCTTTTTATTTTGCTCAGCATCAAATACTTTCTCAATGTCTTTTTGAATTGCATTTTCCTCTTCTGTTTTTTCAGGCGATATTTTATCAAATGAAACTTGCTCAGGAACAGTCTCTGCTTCTGTCTCTGGAGATTTCGAGACCTCTGCATTTTCTTT
>JAVHQB010000044.1:0-2860 GCA_036170905.1 Minisyncoccota bacterium
TTCCAAAAGGTATACTTGGATGCAGTTTGGTTAGAAGCAGATTTTAAAGAAGTCGGAGAGGAGCCGCCTATTTCTGGTACTCGTGGTTCGGGGACTATCTTTTTTAGTGGCTGTAATTTACATTGTATTTTTTGCCAGAATTACCAAATCTCTCAATTAGGCATAGGTCAAAACGCCTACACAGCGGAGCAATTCGCTCTTTTAATGTTAGATTTGCAATCAAGAAAAGCTCACAATATTAACTTAGTGTCGCCTACTATTTGGTCAAAAGAAATTGTAGAAGGGCTTGAAATAGCCAAGGAGAGGGGCTTAACTATTCCAGTGGTTTATAATACCAACGGTTATGATAATGTAAAAGTTTTGCGTCAATTCAAGGGTTTAATAGAAATTTATTTGCCTGATTTTAAATATGCTGACGATAAACTTGCCCTTAAATTTTCTGGAGTTTCTAATTATACCAAAGAAGCCACATTGGCCATAAAAGAAATGTTTAATCAAGTCGGTGACCTGGTTTTGAATTCAGATGGTATTGCTACTAGAGGGGTTCTTGTTCGTCACCTTATTTTACCTGGCTATATTAAAAATTCTATAGAATCTTTAAAAATCATTCGAGAATTTTCTGAAAATGTTCATTTAAGTCTTATGACCCAATATAATCCAGCCTTTAAAGCAATAGGGGACAAAAAACTAGGTAAAAATTTATCTTTGGAAGAGTCAGAAATAGTTATTGGCGAGATGAATAAGATAGGATTTGTTAATGGTTGGTATCAACCAATAAAAAATGGTGCTGCCGTTTGCTTAAACCCAGATTTTACCAAGAAAAATCCTTTTAATTAATCTTGCCAAAAACCCGATGTTTTGATATAATAGAGCCATTTAAGAAAGAGCCTAACTATTTAAGGATGGCCCCCAGCCATCTTTTCATTTTGTTACTATGGAGATAAGAAACGTTGCTATTATTGCTCATGTGGACCATGGGAAAACCACTCTTGTAGATGGTATGTTAAAACAGACCCATACTTTTAGAGAGAATCAGGCAGAAATGGGGGAAACCCTCATTTTGGATAGTAGCGAATTGGAAAGAGAAAAAGGCATTACTATTCTGGCTAAAAATACTGCCGTTAATTATAAGGGTATTAAGATTAATATAGTAGACACTCCCGGGCACGCTGATTTTTCCGGTGAAGTAGAGCGTGTTATCAATATGGTTGAGGGAGCTATTTTGCTCGTAGATGCTGCCGAAGGACCACTACCTCAAACTAAATTCGTTTTACGCAAAGCTTTTGAAAATAATTTAAAGGTTATTTTGGTAATTAATAAAATAGACAGAAAAGATGCTATCCCAGAAGAAATCCTCAAACAAACCGAAGAGCTTTTCTTGGAATTGGCTAAAAACGATACCCAACTTAAATTTCCTATTATTTACACTATAGGTAAGGAGGGTCGTGCTTACGATCACTTACCCACTACGGCAGAATTGTCTGAACCAGCTAGTCTAGTGCCTCTTTTTGAAGCCATTATTAAATATATACCTTCGCCCACCGTAGACCCCGAACAACCCTTTAAAATGATAGTAAATGCTCTTGATTTTGATTCCTATAAGGGAAAATATGCTATTGGAAAAATTTTTCATGGCAAAATTAAAAAAGGTACTACTATCAATATTCTAGGCAAGAATGGCAAAATGGGAGTAGGCAAAGTGGAAAATGTTTATATTAGCGAAGGGCTTAAAAGGGTAGAAACAGATATGGCAATAGCTGGCGAGATAGTTGCTTTAACAGGCATCCCAGAAGTTAAAATAGGCCAAACTTTGGCTGATGTTTCTGTAGAAAAAGCTTTACCTACTATTGAAATCGGTAAACCCACTTTAAAAGTTGTTATCCGACCAAATAGCAGTCCTTTTTCTGGTAAGGAGGGTAAGTTTTTTACTGCCATGCAGATTAATGATCGTCTTGAAAAAGAAAAGCAAACTACAGTTGGTTTAGAGATAGATACTAATGATGCTGGCAATGGTTTTGTTATTGCTGGCAGAGGAGAACTTCATTTAGCTATTTTTATAGAAACATTAAGACGGGAAGGTTTTGAATTAGAAGTTTCTCGACCAGAGGTTATCTTTAAAACAATTGATGGCAAAGAGTGCGAACCATTTGAAGAAGTGGTCATAGAAGTTGGTCCTGATTATGTAGGTTTTATTAATCAAGAAATGGCTAAACGTCGGGCAGAATTGGCGGATATGCACACTGAAAGCAATAATTTAACTAGATTTATTTATAAAATTTCTAGTCGTAATTTCTTGGGTTTTAGAAACATCGCCTTTTTGGGTACCCGGGGCACTGCCATAGTAGCCAGTCAGTTTTTAGACTATTTTCCTAAAGAAGAAAGCCTACCCGAATTACGCAACGGTGTTTTAATTTCCAGTGAAACTGGACGTGCTTGTTCTTATGGTATAAATATTGCCCAAAATCATGGTCCTATGTTTATAGATTCTGGAACTCAGGTTTATGAAGGTATGGTAGTCGGTGCTAATAATCGGGAGAACAACATAGAAGTTAATGTTTGCAAAGCGAAACAGCTTACTAATATGCATACCGAACATTCTGATGTTGCCATCATTTTGACGCCTCCAGTAATAATGTCTTTGGAACAAGCCCTGGACTTTATAGACGATGATGAATTATTAGAGGTGACCCCGCTCTCCCTGAGATTACGTAAAAAATATCTTTCTAAATTAGATAGAGTGAGACAAAAAAGAAGTGGAAGCAATTAATCCGCTATCGCTTAATTTTAAAGGCTAAATTTTAAATTTTAAGTGAATACTTAAATGTTCAAATTTCTAAAAAGAATTGAAATCTAGGATTTG
>JAVHQB010000045.1:0-2721 GCA_036170905.1 Minisyncoccota bacterium
AAACTAAGAAGTTGGATTAAAATTATATGAAACTAGTTCTAATTGGCATCCAAGGTTCGGGGAAATCTACCCAGGGTAATCTACTATCTAAACAATTAAAAATACCATATCTTTCAACAGGCCATATCTTTAGAGAGATTGCTAAAGAAAAAACACAATTAGGGCGATATATAAAGGAAACAGTTAACGCGGGGCTTCTTGTTCCAGATGTCAAAACAATTGAAATCGTCAATACTTATCTTTCCCGTCCTGAATATAAAAAAGGATATATTTTAGATGGATTTCCAAGAACGTTGGAGCAGGTAAAAGAATTTCAAAATAACGTTGATAAGGTAATATACCTCGATATTTCTCAAAAAGAAGCGATATGGAGACTATTTCATCGTGATGATAATACAAGAAGCGATGAAACATTACCCGCCTTAAAAAAAAGAATTACTTTGTTTTATAAATTTACTGAACCAGTTATTGAATATTACAGAAAAGAAAATAGACTAATAGATATCGATGGAACCATAAAAATTGAAGAAGTGAATGAAGAAATTCTAAAGGGCTTAGGAAAACAACTAATCAAAAATCAAGTGAAAAATTGGAAAAGAAAACAAAAAACCATCATTGCCATTGTAGGATTGCCGGGAAGCGGGAAGACCGATGCAGCCGCTTTTTTGAAAAGTAAAAACTTACCAGTAATTTCTTTTGGTAAAACCGTTATTGATTATATTGACAAAAAAAAGTTACCTCATAGTGAAAAAGTTCATAAAAAAATTAGAGATGAATTAAGGACAATACATGGAAAAGAAGCTATGGCAGCCTTAAACATTAATAAAATAAAAGAGGCGCTAAAAAATAATTCAATCATTGTTGCTGAAGGAATGCGTTCTTGGGAAGAGTATCTATACTTAAAAAAAGAATTACCCAATGTTAACTTGGTAATAGTTTGCATATATTCAGAAAAACGTCTTCGATACAAAAGAATTTCAAAAAGAAATGATATGCCAGAACATTATGGTGAAGAACGAGACATCAATGAAATAGTCGGAATTAATATGGGTCCAACCATCGCTTATGCAGACCACGTGATTAAAAATAATTATTCAAAAGAAGAATTTTATGACAAATTAGAATTAACATATCGAACAATTTATTTTTCATAAATGGTGAATTTAAAATCGAGCCAGGAAATTGCAGTAATGGCGGAAAGTGGAAAGAGGTTAAGAGCGGTTGTTAAAGATTTGTCTACGTTAATTAAGCCAGGAATAACCACTCAGGAGATAGATGAAAAAGCTGAAGAATTGATCAGGGAGCAAGGAGGCAAGTCCTCATTTAAAACTGTTTCAGGATATTTATTTAGCACCTGTACACCAATAAATGAGCAAATTGTTCATACTAAACCCAGTAAACGCGTTTTAAAAAATGGAGATGTTTTAACTTTGGACATAGGAATGTTATATAAAGGTTGGCACACTGACTATGCTACTACAAAAGTAGTTGGGGAAAAAAGTGAAGACGCAAACGTTAATAAATTTTTAAAGATAGGAGAAGAAACCCTATATCTTGCGATTAAAAAAGCAAAAATAGGGAATAGACTTGGGGAAATTTCCGAAGTAATTGAAAGGGAAATAACAGGTAATGGGTACTTTATTATAAAAGAGTTAACCGGTCATGGAATTGGAAGAAAGTTACACGAAGACCCATACATATTTGGTTTTGTTGATCGACCAATTGATAAGTCAACGCTAATAAAAAAGGGGTTAGTAATAGCGATCGAAATTATTTACGCAATGGGAACTGACACCATGATTTATGAAGATGACAATTGGTCAATTATCACCAAGGATAGAAGCCTATCGGCATGTTTTGAACATACAATAGCGGTTACCGATCGGGGACCAGTAATTTTGACATGAATATATAATAAATTTATGTTAAAATATAGACTTTATGAAGGATGATGTGATTACGGTTGAGGGAGAGGTGGTAGAAAATCTGCCCAACACCCTGTTTAAAGTAAAGCTTTTGAATTCGGAAAAGGTGATTTTGTGTTATTTATCAGGAAAGATGAGGAAAAATTACATTAAAATTCTACCGGGAGATAAGGTTAAGATAGAAATGACCCATTATGATTTAAATAGGGGAAGAATTGTTTATCGAAAATAATTATGAAAATTCAATCATCAGTAAAAAAGATTTGTCCTAAGTGCAAAATAGTTAAAAGAAAAGGTAATTTATATGTTGTTTGTTCGAATGTTAAACATAAACAAAAACAAGGATAAAAATTATGGCAAGAATGTTGGGAGTTACATTACCGGACGAGAAGAGAATTGATTATGCGTTGACAACCCTGTATGGTATTGGTTGGACCAATGTGAAAGCCGTTTTATCACAAACAGGCGTTGACGCTAATAAAAAGGTCAAGGAAGTGTCAGAAGAGGAATTTAAGAAAATTCTTGAAGTTATCGAAACTAACTATAAAGTTGAAGGCTATTTAAGAGAAGCAATTAACGAAAATGTTAAAAGATTAAGAGAGATAGGAAGTTATAGGGGAATAAGGCATATTCGAGGTTTGCCGGTTGATGGTCAAAGAACAAAATCTAATGCCAGAACTAAAAGAGGAAAAAGAAAGACAGTCGGTGCTCTAAAGAAAGAAATGTGGGCTAAACTTGAACAAAATAAAACAGCTGAAGCCGTTAAAACTAAAGATACTAAATAAAGTTATTTATT
>JAVHQB010000046.1:0-12870 GCA_036170905.1 Minisyncoccota bacterium
TCTTTAAGGACTCTTCGCTACTTAAAATCTGGCAGTTATTATAAAAGTTATGATAAGCAGCTGCCAGCTCTTTTAAGTAAGTCAAAAGGTGGTTTATTTCAAGGCCAAGGACCACTTCCCTTAAAACGTCTGGATATTCTCCTATTTTTTTAGCCAAATTGATTTCTTCCCTCTCTTTTAAAATATCCCACTGCGGTTTGCTTAATCTTTGTTTATTTTTAACCAAAAGACTCTTTATTCTGACACCCGCATATTCCACATAATAAACAGGATTGTCCATTGATTGAGCTTTAGCTTTGTCTATATCAAAATTGAAATGAGTATTGGGCGGTTTTTCTAAAAAATAAAAGGCCGCAGCGTCATAACCAACTTCATCAATGAGCTCAGCTATAGTATAGGCATTACCGGAGCGTTTAGACATTTTGACCTCTTCCCCATTTTGGACCAGCATTACCAATTGAACGAGGATGACTTCAAACTTTTGCTGGGGTTTTATTATTTTATCTTTATGCATCTGCCTTACCGCCATAAGCATTTTTTGCATATGGGTATAGTGGTCAGCTCCCCAGATATCAATTACTCTGTCGTAGCCGCCTTTTTGGAATTTATACAAATGGTAAGCAATATCTGACAAAAAATAAGTACCCGCACCCTCAAAACCAGATTCGTGGGGTTTATCGATTACCCTATCTTCACTGTCCCCAAAAGCGGTAGTTTTTAACCAAGTAAGATTATCTTTCTCATAAGTTAAACCGCTTTGTTTTAGCCAAATTCTCGTTTTTTTCAAGTAGCCATTTTCAACTAAATCACTCTCCCGTAGCCATTTATCATAATGAATTTTAAATTTCTGGCTAATAACGCTTTGAATATTTTTGAGTATTTTTTGGCTGACTCTTTGACCAATAGCTATAAGAGTTTCGTTGGAACTCGCTTTAAAATCTGCCGCCAGATTATCTACAAATGCCCCTCGGTAGCATTCCTCGGGTTTTATAGTAGGCTGATAAGAATCTAAACTTTTTCCTTGGGCCAACAAAATACTGGCTCCTAATTTCTCTATCTGACGACCCATGTCATTAACATAGTATTCTTTAGTCACCTTACTTCCAGCCAGGCTTAAAATATTGGCTATAGCTAGCCCTAAAAAGCCTCCTCGGCCATTTCCGATCGTTAACTCCCCCGTAGGATTAGCCGATATAAATTCAACTTGAACTTTACGTCCAATATCTTTAAGAATGTCTCCCCAAAAACCAGCCTTCCAAAACGCTGACGGGCTAGAGTAAAGGCTACTCTGTAAATAAAAAATAAATTGAGAGTTTAGGGTAAAATTTATAAAACCAGGTTGGGAAATTTTTATAGCTTCAATCCAGCCATTTTTATCATAATCTTTTTTGGCTTCTTCAAAATAGGGTAAGAGTTCTTCCGCTATTTGCATCGGTGATTGTTTCAAATATTTAGCCAAAATGTAGGCAGCATTAGTATTGTAATCGCCATAATCTGCTAGACTATTTTTTTCAATTCTAAAAGAAAGGGTCTCACGCGGGAGTTGTTTTTCTTTGCTAAAATTATTGATGGTCCTAATGATCAACTCGTTTAAGTATTTTTTAACTGTTTCTACCATAACTTGAATATATCAAAAAAAGGCTTAATGGGCAAAAACTAGCGCAGAGATTCTCTTAAAAGGGATGCTAAACCAGCTATTGTTCCAGGTCCTAAACAGGCTACCACGTCTCCTGGTTGTAATTTCTTTTTCAAAAATTGAGGTACTTTATGCCAATCAGCGACATAATACACTGGTTTTTGGGGATTGAATTTTTTAATCCATTTATTTACCACTTTTCCATTGATCCCCTTAATGGGAACCTCACCAGCTGGACAGAGATTCACAGTAATAATCACATTGGCTAAACTAAAAGCCGATCCCACTAAATCACTTCCCAAACTACTCATCCGGGTAAAACGGTGAGGTTCATAAATTATCACTAAGCGTCTTTGGAAGGTTTTTAGGGCTTCTAGAGTTGCTTTGACTTCCGTAGGGTGGTCAGCGTGGTCATCAACTAAAATAACTCTATCAGTGGCCAATAGTATTTCACAGCGTCGATGGGGCAAGGTATAGTTTTTAAGAGCTTTGAGAGAAAGGTTAAAATTTACTCCCATTTGGCGGGCCGCTAAAATAGCTCCTAAAGTATTTAATAAATATTTTGTGCCTAAAAGCGGCGAGTTCAATTCGCCAATAAACTGACCCTTATAATAGAGTTTAGCCTTGGTCCCCTTGGCCAGGAACTTAATATCTTGAGCGTGCAAATCAGCCTTTCTATCAAACCCATAGCTTAAGCAGGCTGTTCTCGGTAAAGTTTGACTAAGCTGCCGAACATTTTTATCTTCCCAACATAGGATTATCTTATGGCTTTGATTGGCAAATTGCTGAAAAGCTTTTTTA
Source organism: Minisyncoccota bacterium (assembly GCA_036170905.1). Taxonomy (GTDB): domain Bacteria; phylum Patescibacteriota; class Minisyncoccia; order UBA6257; family JAVHQB01; genus JAVHQB01. The sequence goes on from JAVHQB010000046.1 coordinate 2,438, forward strand.
AGATTGGCAAACTTATTGCCGTAAGCGATAAGATGGTCCCTATCTATATTAGTAATCACCGCCAGATTGGGTCGAGCTAGTAAAAAAGAACAATCACTCTCGTCAGTTTCTATAACAAAGGAAGTTTTTGAATCAATTTTAGGATTTTTTAAGCAATCGTCTTTCCCGCCCAAATAAGTATAGGCCTTTAAATTATTTTTTTGGGCCAAATAAGCAATTAAACTGGTCGTGCTCGTTTTACCATGAGTACCGGCCACCGCGATATACTTGTGATTTTTTATAATTGCCAATAGGAGTTCAAATCGGCTTAAAGTTTTTATACCTAAGGCCCGAGCTTCCTTTAATTCGTTATTATCCGTCTGGATGGCTGACGAATAGACTACTAAATCAGGTTTTAACCTCTTTAATCTCCCAACAACTTGGCTTTCATAGACTTTAATGCCCGATGCAACTAGGCGTGAAACATTGGCGCTTTTAATATTGGCATCCGAACCCAACACTTTAAGCCCCGCTGCTTTTGTCATCTCGGCTAAAGTGGCCATGCCCATGCCCCCTATTCCTATTAAATAAATGTTTTCTCCTCTCTTTAATATTGCTTCCATAATTATTATTTCAAATATATGCCTACAATGAAATTCAATTTCATTTAATTATAACACAATCAAAAAACGCTCTCAGTTCTTAAGTAGTCAACCTAAGTTGAGAGCGTTTTTATATCTGAGGGTTGTTTTATCTAACTATTTAACGGCAGTCACTTCTTTAATTATGGCCTCTAGTAATTTGGGTTCTTTTTCAGCTAATTCGGCTAAAACTTTGCGATTCAGAATTACTTTTTGTTCTTTGAGCTGATGAATAAACTGACTATAAGTTAAACCATTTTGTCTACAAGCGGCATTAATTTGAATCTGCCATTCAGCTCTTTTGGTTCTTTTCACTAATTTTCTACTGGTATAGGCATGAGTTTGCGCATGCATGAAAGCTTCCTTAGCAGCGCGATAATTACTCTTCCTTCTATAACGATAGCCCTTGGCGGCCTTTATAATCTTTTTTCTTCTTTTACTGGCTTGAACACCTCTTTTTACTCTTGTCATGTTCTCTCTTAAATAAATTTTTTAATAAATTTAGTATAAGTAGTGTTGGCCTCTTTTGTCTTGCGCATAGTTCTAATCCTTTTGCCATTTTTAGCTAAGCGATTATGCCCTATTTTGCTCTTACGTAAAAGTATCTTGCCCCCACCAGAAATTTTCACACGTTTAGATAAACTACTTTGCATATTGTTAAATTAAGGTTTTTTAATAGTTATAAAGAATCCGCCCGGAGTTGCTTTGGTTTCCGACAGCGCTTGGTAGCCTCCAGGGATCATTTTTAAAAAATTTTCAAATTTCTGAGCGCCAAGGTCCTTATGGGCTTTTTCTCTGGCCCTTAAAACCATCAAGAGGTCTACTTTTTCCCCTTCGGCCAAAAATCCAGAAGCTTTTTTGGCTTTAATTTCCATGTCATGAACCCCTTCCATGAAACTTATTTTTATGGTTTTGGCTTCGTCGTTATGCTGCTTTACCTGCTGCTTCTTGAGCTCTTTGGCTTTTTGATATAGATACTTGCCGTAATCCCCCAATTTATAAATTGGCGGAACGGCCTTACTAGAAACTTCTATCAAATCATAACCTTCTCCTTCGGCCCTCTTTTGGGCTTCCGCAAAACTCATTACGGCAATCTGTTTATCATCGGTCCCTATAAGCCGAACTGTTTCGGGATGGTTAATATTATTTGGTTTAAACAAGATAGTAATTTAATTAAATTAAATTAAAAACCTAATAAAAATTAGGTAAAGCTTAGCATCCTAATTACTAAACTTAGTGGAGATGGCGAGAGTTGAACTCGCGTCTAAAAAATTTTCTAACGATAAAACTACGAATGTATCTCGGTTGTTTAAAGATAGTCTTAAACCGAGCGAAAGCGCTATCTTTTTGCTGCCAATTTTCACTTGAATTCTGGTAGCCCTAGATTCAAATGCCCTAAGGTTTAAGGGTAAAAACCTATTAGAGATCAGTTTATTACCCCTTGTCGCAGGTGAGCTTACGCTAAAGCGTAGGCAGGAACCAAAGTATTGACAATTGTGTTTGCCGAAATGATTTACGAGGTAATTTGGCATCCTCGATTCGTTTATCGCTAAAAACGTTTTTTATCGAAACCCAACATCCCCAAGTTAATCTTCTCTTCTACGAATGCGCGTTAGGTCGTCACGTTTTTTGATAGTTTCTCTCTTGTCATAAAGCTTTTTGCCCTTAGCAAGAGCGACTTCTACCTTCACTAAACCGCGCTTATTATACACTTTGAGGGGTATTAAAGTCAAGCCACCCATCTTTATTTTAGAGGTTAAATAAGCTATTTCTTTCTTCTTCAAAAGCAGTTTAATACTTCTTGCTTTAGCCTCCTTCAAAACATCTTTTGCTTGATAAGGCTCTATTAGGCAATTCACTAAGTAAAGGGCAGGACCATGAGGAACTACGAAAGAGCCATTTAAATGAATGTGTCCCAGTTTGGCTGATTTAGTTTCGCCACCAGTTAAAACCATTCCTGCTTCAAGAGCATCCAGAATTTGATAGTCAAAACTAGCTCTTTTATTAAAGGCTAAATCCTTAAGAAATAGTTTTGACGATTGTTGAAACATAATAAGAATACAGACTAATTTACAATTCGTTAGATAGCGAGTTAAACTTCAAGTTACAATGTACAAATTTACTAAATAATTTATTAATCTTCAAACAGAGAAGTTACTAAGAGCCTAAGTTTTGCATTCTGACCGTGATTTGGCTTTAGAGCTTTAAAGTTTATTTGAAAATTGAAAATTGGAAATTCGTAAATTTAAGCCGCGTGTGCCCCCAGGAAGAGTTTCACCCCCACACCAATAGTCCTCTTGGAAGGAGTCGAACCTTCATTACAGCCTTCGGAGGGCTGTCTTCTATCCATTGAAATACAAGAGGAAGCATTGGTGTGGGGGCAAGCCCCCATCGCAGCCTTCGGAGGGCTATATTCTATCCATTGAAATATGGGGGCAGGGTGGCAAACATAATTTTAAAGTCTAAATTTTAAATTTTAAGTGAATAAACAAATGATTAAATGTCTAAAGGTTTAAAGTGGATGCAGAATTTAGAAGTTGGAATTTAGAATGAATTCCTGTGTTCCCGCCAAATTTCAGATTCCAGATTCCAAATTCTCCGCCAACCATTTAGTAATTTAGATTTGATTTAAAATTTAAAATTTAGCCTTTAAAATTTGGACATTTATGTCCTTTACCCTACCGCCCCCCTTAGAATATTAGCAATCTCCATTATAGCTCCTCCGGCTAAAGCTATCACTAAAACAGTTAAAAGCCATTTTGGCAAGGGTATAGTGTACTCTGGTTTACGGCTACAATCAATTCTTTTGGCTCTATAGGCAGCTGCGAGAACTAAAATCCCTTCCGCACCACCTAAAAGAGCACCCATAAAGCTGATGGCCTGCAAAAAATTGTTTAAACCAGTAAAATACAAGACAAAGGGTGTCAGAAGAATTAACGCCTGAGCGATCACTCTTGTAAAATTCAGATCATTAACGAATAGGTGTTTCAAATACATTCCAAAGGATACATATGAGGTAGTTACTGCCAAAAGGCCTAAAACGGCTCCCAGAATTACTATACGAGGACCCATGGCGCCTACAAGGCTGCTAATAGCCGTTTTCGTGGTAGCTAGGCCACTGACCCCCACCACACTCACCATAAAGAGGGCATAAATAATAACAGGAATAATGGTGCCCAAAAAAATGATTTGCTTATATTTTTTGCTGGGCAATTTATTTATTCTAGCCGTTTGCAAACTTTCTGGCACCGCCGTTAAACCATTAATGGCATAGAAAATAGCTCCATAGGGTAGAAAAAATCCCAACCAATGGACCGGAATCAAATTTTCTATTTGAATAACTGGCAAACTTTTAAGAGAAATAAAAATGAAAATAGCTACTAGGACAAAAGAAAAAATCAAATTAACTTTTATAGCCAGGCGCGAATCGTGGATGGTAATAAAAGAAATTACTAACCATAAAATGGTAAAAATCCATGGACTAGCTAGATTAATACCTAATTGGTTTAGTAGAACGGTTAAAAATTGAGTGGCTAAGAGAAGTAAAATGAGCAGAGAAATAGAGAAGGTTAAAAGGGTGGTAAGAAGAACAAATTTTTTGGCCTTATCTCCCAAATAAATTCCTACGTAACCAGGCAAACCGCAGGGTTTCTCGGTCCTTAATGTTAACTCTCCGTAAAGGAGGTGAATGTAAATGACAAGAACACTCACTAAAGCCAACAAAATTAAGGTAGGCACTATCCCTGATTTAAGACTTAAGTAGGGTAGAGTAAAAACGCCTGCGCCTATTATCATCCCTACAAGAATTGCAACGCCCTCAAAAAATCCCTTATGCATAAAATAAAATCTTTAAAATTATTTAATCAATTTATGCCCGATCAAAAAATCGCGTGCCATTTCTAAGCGTGCCCCACTCTCTGCATACAGAGTAAAAAGGGTTTCGCCTGCTTGGTATTTTTCTCCCAAGCCTTTGTTAAGATAAACACCGGCTGTTAAAGTTTCTGGAGCACCTAAAGCGCGCGCTAAATCAATAACCGCAATATTATCCATTCGTTTAATTTGCCCATCCTCTTGCGCCTTATATTCCAACATTATGGGTGCTAATTTTATTTTTTCATAATCAGGCACGCTACCGCCTTGAGCTTCTATAATATTTTTAAATTTAGCTAAAGCCTGTTTATTTTGTAGAGCTCTATAAGCTAGTTTTTGCCCCTGACCCCGATGAGCATAACCAGTAAGTTCTAAAAGAATTCCAGCCATTTTGGCGGCTTTGACCTCTAAGTCCAAAGGCCTTTGAGGAAGTTGGTTTAGAACAGCTATATCATCTCTAATGCCTAAGGCAGGGCCTATCCCCTTTCCCACGGGACCGTAAGCTTCTTGAATAACTATCCTTAATTTTATATTGAACTTCCTGGCTATATATTTGAATAAATTGATAGTCCTTTTAGCCGTTGCCCTGTCTTTAATTTTAGTGCCTTCGCCCATCGGAAAATCAATTACCAAATGGGTCACACCCATAGCCACTTTTTTGGACATAATACTCACTACCATTTTAGATAATGGCTCTGTCCCCAAATGTTTGAGAACGGTAATAAAGCGATCATCAGCTGGAGCTATTTTTAAAGCTCCGCCCCAAATTAAACAAGCACCAGTCTCTTTCACTATTTTTTCAATATTGCTCCTGTTAAAGCTAACGGGGCTAATTACGCTTAAGGCATCAGCTGTGCCCGCCTCGCTAGTAATGGCTCTTGACGATGTCTTGGGAATAGTAATACCATAGCTAGCTACTATAGAAACAATAATGGGGGTAATTTTATTGCCTGGTAGTCCGCCAATAGAATGCTTATCGGCCACTACCTTACCAAATTTAAACATTTCCCCCGTTTCTGCAAAAGCTTTTGTCTGAAAATAAGTTTCTTCGCACGTAAAATTATTTTCCGAAAAAGAAGAGGCTATAAAATAAGCTAGCTCTAAATCACTTAGTTTATAATTAATGGTATCCTCTACTATAGAAATTATTTCTTTTTCTGAAAGCCTTTCACCATTCAATTTTTTATTAATGGCAGCGAGTGATTCTGGTTTTGGGGCTAAAGCTAACGAAAGCATTGCGCCGTCTTTAATATCATATTCTTCCAAGATATCCTTTAAAATTCCTATCTCTCCTTCTTTAATAAGACCCTTCGTAAGGTCAACGGCTACCTCTGTTTGGTGACTATTCCACTTTAAAGAGACTTCGTCACCAGCTCTAATACCGTAGTTCAAGCCATCAGTTTCGTTTATAAGCACTATCCAATTACGCCCAGTGACTATATCTAAAGGAACTACTTTTAGATTAAAACGTCTTTCTGCCATATTAATTATTTAAATATTCTTTTAAAAAATCTGCAATGAGGCCAGCGACAGTCACTTTTTTAAATTTAGAAGGCAGGGTATCGGTGGTCAATATTTTTCTAAAGCCTGCTCTCTTTAATTTTTGAGCAGTCTCAGCATTTGTCATATCGTGAACAATGGCCAGACTAACCGAGCGAGCGCCGTTTTTAATCAACTTGTCTTTTAATTGCAAGATAGTGTGTCCACTGGCAATAACATCGTCAACTAAAACTATGTTCTTGTTCTTCACTTCCGTTTTTAAATCAACTTTTTTGAGTGGAGCAAATTTAACTACTCCGGTCTTAACATTTCTCGCTTTATTAAAAACCAAAGTTTTCAAATGAGTTTTTATGGTAAAATCTGCGACAAAAGGAGCCGATTCGCGATCTGGTCCTACTACCAAATCCTCTTTTTTAAACTCTTGGCCTAAGAGAGAAAAGGCTAAAATTACTCTTACTGGCACTCTGAAAACATTTCTGGCCAAGAGCCTGTGCTCGTGAGGATTGACAGTTACGAATTCATCAACATTACTACTAATGATGTCGGCAATGAGTTTAAAAGATAGTGGCTCTCCCTCTCTAAAGGTTTTGTCTTGGCGAGCATAGGGGAGATAGGGCATTACTGCTATTATTTTTTTTACCCTTGGCCTTATATTGGCTGTAATCAGATAAAATCTTACTAAATAATCATTGATAGTTTCTTCTGCTAATTTACCTATAGCTAAAACCACTGTTCCTGCAGTGACGTTGCTCTTTAACCGGGGTTGTACTTCGCTATCAGGAAAGGTTCTATTGATTACGGGAATATATTGAACTTCTAATGATTTGGGACTACCAGAGCAAAGTAACTGGGCTATTTTTCTTGCCAGTTCTTCTCCTATTACAGTGACTTGTTTGTTCTTGACCATAGTTTTAAATCTATAAAGAAAATTTTAAAGGCTAAATTTTAAGTTTTAAATCAAATCTAAATTATTAAAACGAAGCCGCCATTTTTTATTTATCCGTTTGAAAATTAGTAAATTGGAGTTTATTTGAAGTTTAATTCGTGAACCGAATTACCAAATTGAAAATTAGTAAATTTGTAAATTATCTGCGCGTTGTCCATATTCTAAATTCCAAATTCTATATTCCACCTGTGCCCTTATAATAGCAAAAACAGTCCCGAGCGTCTAATTAAACTATTATCACCCCCGACTCTAAACAGGCTATTAGCGGGAAGTCCTCTTAAGAGTGATGTTTGCTTTTTGAAGATAAAAATGCAATAATAGAGAAGTTTTTCACTTTCAAGTTTCTCTGTTTTTTAAGTTTATAAGGGTTTGATAAATTGAAAAAAGTGTCTGCATTTGTTAATAAATTCACAAATTAAGTATTTGTACTTATGGCCGTCACAAAAACTGCTAAAAGAGAAATTGCTAAAAATCGCAACAAGAAAAAGGCTAACGCCCCTAAACGCGACAATTGGCACTCTTTACAGAAAAAATACATTAAACTAATTGGAACTGGAAAATTCGAGGAAGCCCATAAACTTCTACCCAATATTTACAGAACTTTAGATAAACTAGCCAAAAGCCATATCTTACATGACAATAAGGCTGCTCGTTTAAAAGCCAAAAACGCTCGCATACTCAAAGTGGCTTCAACTAATAAAAAAGCTTAGAGGCTTTGAATAAACATCATCAGTGCTAAAGAGGGGTCTATTTGACCTCTTTTTAAAATACCGTCTAATTTAGTGAGACGATTGTAAATGTTTTTGAGCTTAGTGGGATTAATTCTCTGGGCTAGTCCTAAATTGGCCCTTACCGTGAAGGGGGCTAGGCCGCTCTCTTTATAGGCGTCTTTGCCTGCCTTAAGGACTGATTGGATGATTAAAAGGCTTCTGAAGCCATAAACAAGCATAGTGAGAATGTAGAGGGGGTGAGCGCCACTCTCGATTTCCTTTTGCAACATATATTGCGCTTTACTTTTGTCCCCCTGGGTAGCTGCACCTATAAGAGCAAAAATATTTTTGCTTAGGGGCAAATAAACCAATTTCTCCAGCTGGCTCAAGTTAATGGTCTTTGCCCCTGAAAGTGAGATTTTAGTCAAGTATTGATCCATGAGACTAGTTTCTCCCTCAAACGCAGTTACCAAGGAAGCTAAAGCATCAGCTCCTAAACTGACACCTTTTTCTTTGGCTTGTCCCATCAACCATTTTTTAAAATCGCTACCCTTAAGAGCCTCTACGTGTTTTATGGCACCTACTTTTTTTACAAAATGGCCTAAGGGGTTATCTATCTCTTTAGCTTTTAAGTTTCCCTCCACCCAAATTAAATTTTTGGTTTTGCTTGAATTAATATCAGTTTTCTCCAAATAATCTTTCAACTTTTTCTGCTCCATTTTCCCCCATTTATTATAATTGGCAATAAAACCCTTGAGAATAATGAGGCTGCTATTTGAAAAAAGAGAGGTCGTGGATAAAGCTTCGGCGAGTGTCTCTCCTGCAGAAGATTCCGAACCATCTAAAACATAATCCTCTATTTTGGCTTTCTGAGGAGCTAATTTTAGAAAAAGTTCTGTATAATCTCTTTTTATTAAATAATTATCTGTACCGTAAAAAAAATATAACATATTTAAACCATTGAATAAAATCTACTTTTGACAATGAGGACAATATACTGTGGATCTCTGCCCGATCTTAGTGCCTATTAATTTAGTTTGACAAACAAAACATTTTTCATTTTTTCTACCATAAACTTTCAAAACATTTTGATAGGTTCCTTTCTCTCCATCAGCTTGTCTGTAATCGGAAAAAGAAGTTCCTCCTTTTTTTATAGCTAAAGTTAGTGTTTTTTTAATAGCGGCGACCAATTTTTGCGAATCTTTGAGATTAAGAGTGGATGTTTTCCTTAACGGGCTTAGACCTGCTCTAAAAAGGGTTTCGTCTACATAAATATTTCCTAAACCGGCGGCAACACTTTGGTCCAGAAGGAAAGACTTTAAATACCTGTTGCCTTTTTTTGCTAGATTTAACAGTTCTTTTGGAGTTAAAGAATGGTCCCACCAATCCGGACCAAGACCTCTTAAACGGCTTTCACTATAAACTTTAGCAGTTTGAAGCATCTCAATTCTAGCAAATTTTCTCATATCGGAAAGGGCAAGCATCTGACCGCTTTTGAATTCAATTATTAAGTGAATAAATCGATTCGAGGGGTTTGCCAGGGCTACTTTAACTTGTGTGTTTAGCTTGTTTCTGTCTGGAACCCAGGAGGTAGTATTTCCTTGTTTAATTTTTTGCCAATAGCCTACCAAAAAATGTCCGCTCATTTTCTGATGTGCTAAAAGGGTAATACTATCTGAAAAATTAAATAAGATATTTTTGCCAACTCTTGTAACAGAAATTATCCTTTGCCCTTGTAACTTTTTAACTAATTCCTTAAATTGTTTTTCTCCTCCAAAAATTTTTGGCGTATCCGTCCAGGCGCTTTTAAAAACTTCTCCTTTTATTTTGTTCTGTAAATAGTTAACAATAGTATAAACTTCTGGCAATTCAGGCATAAGAATTAAGAGTTAAAATCGGCTTGGGGAGGAATTAAATTTTCTTTTAAGGGCAAGGTAAAAGTAAAAGTAGACCCTCTTCCTTCTAAAGAGTTGACGAAAATCTTTCCTCCATGGTTATCGATTATATTTTTAGCGATGTAGAGCCCTAACCCTGTACCTTCGGTTTGATTCTTGATAGCGTTATCTGCCCTAAAGAATTTAGTAAAAAGCTTTCCCAGTTCTCTGTTAGGAACACCGATACCAGTGTCCTCCACCCTAATTTCAGCATACAAATTATCGGGAGTTTTATTTATTTTAATTCTTACCTCGCCTTTGTCACTGTTATATTTGATAGCATTATCTACTAAAATTTGTAAAGCAGTTTCTATGCGTTTGATATCAAAAACAAATCTGCCTAAAGGAGGATCGGACCTATAAAAAGATAGGCGAATATTCCTTTTCTTAGCAGCTGGCTCCAGCGAGCTTAAAACAGTTAAAACTGCCTCAATAATATCGTTCTCTTTAAAATCAAAACCAAACCGTCCTTCTTCAAGTTGAGCAATATTTAAGACATTGTTCACAGTAAGGGATAGGCTCCCTAAAGCATCTTTCATTTGTCCAACAATTGCCAACTGCTCGCTTGCCAGGGTGCCAAGTTCTTGTTTCATAAGCAGATCAACTGCCCAATTTAAACCGGTGAGGGGAGTACGTAGCTGGTGAGCCGCTACCGTAATAAAGTCTTTTTGGGCGCGCGCGATTGACTCTTCTTGGGTCTTGTCTTTAATAATCTTCAAAAAACCCATTACCTCGTGCTTATCGTTAAAAATCTGACTAGTCGTAACTTCTAAAGTCATTTCTTTGGGGTCTATTAACTTTAAAACCATTTTTTGCGGGAAAACTAACATTTGCGTTCTAAACACTACCGGAG
>JAVHQB010000047.1:0-2672 GCA_036170905.1 Minisyncoccota bacterium
ATTATATGCATTTTAGAAAAGGCGTTTCAGCATTAGCTTCAATGGTAGCATTGGGAGCCATAATAGTCCTGGTAACGGGTACCACTATTTGGATTGAAAATAGTAGGGTAACAAACTATATATCAGATACAAAAAGCTCCAGTGTTATAGCAGCAGCTGAAAGCGGTTTGCAAGATGCTTTACTTAAATTAAATTTAAGATCCACTAATCCTAATTACTCAGTCGTTCTAAGTGGAATAACAGTGAGCGTTTGCTATTATTCAGATACGCCGAGTACCGGTACCTATACTGTTCGCACCAAGGCCATTAAGACTGGCTTGGTTAAGGCCGTTAAGGCGTTGGTAACTAAGGACCCTACTACTTTTCAGTTTAAGATTTATTCAAAGGAAGAAGAGATTGATTCTCCATGCTCTGTGTAGGAGTGGTGGACTCGTAACCTATAAAATGATAGTCTTATAAACTTGCTTCTTTTTTGCTTTTTTAAAAAGCATATTTTTGTTATCATATAAGAGTACTATAATACGAGTTTATAAAGTATGATCTTTGATAAATTAAAAACATTGTTACTTCCTAAAATTGTAGGTATAGAAATAACCGATAATTGTTTAAAATTTATTGGTTTTTTGGGAACTCCAAATAAAACTTGGGTTGATTTTAAAGTGAATCTACCAATCGGAACTGTGGTGAACGGTAATTTGGTAAAACCGGAAGTATTGAATGCCGTTTTAAAGAATATTAGGAACAATTATTTCAAAAAAAGAAAAGAAAAAGTTTATGCCATCCTTTCTTTGAACACCAATCTTTTCTACACCAATGTTTTAAGCTTGCCAAATATCTCCTCGGAAAAAGAATTAAAAGAAGCCATTGAATTAAATACGAGTTTAGTTTCTCCCATTAAATTAGAGGACGCTTATTTTGATTTTGAAGACTGGACTCGTCCCGGAGAAAATAATAAGAAAGTATTTATAACTTTGGTACCTAAAACAAAAATTGACCCCTACCTACAATGTTTTAAAAATAATGGTTTTGACCTTCTAGCTGTAGAGTTCAATCTATTAAGTTTTAATCGATTCGTATCCAGTTACACTAATTCTGGAAACCAAAATTTTCTTTTACTGAATTTTGCACCAGAAGGAGTCAATATGGCTATAAGCGATGGTGGCAATTCACTGCTACTACCAACATTTGAATCGTGGGATGATATGCTCAAGGATTTAGGAGAAAAGAGCATTTCAGTTGATGCTTTAAGAAAATATTTAGGTCTTGAAGTACCTAAATTAATTTCTTTTTTAGCCAGTCATTATAATCAAGCCATAGAAGGTTTTCATATTCTTAGTAACAATAACTCTTTTAACGAGCAGATTTCCCAATTTTTAATTTCAGATTTCGGTTTTAAGCCACTCATATTAACCTTACCCAGTTCTTTAGGAAAGCGGAGCGCTGACGATTACACTGTTATAGGAGCGGCTTTAAGAGGTCTGATTCACCGTGAAGACGATACCATAGTGAGTCTAATGCCAGTCGGTACGGAGCAGAAATACGCAGAAACACGGAACTACAATTATATTTCTTTTTGGGTTAAATCAGTAAACCTTACCATAATTTTTATGGTAGTCATATTTATTAGCGTTAATTTTGGATTATTTAAACCAATCCTTCAGAACATATCACACAATAATCTAAGCATCGCTATTAGTGCCACTCAACAAAAGGAAATGCCTTTGCTTAAGAAAGAGGCAGAGGATTTTAATCGCAACCTGGATTTAATGATAAGCCTGAACGAAAAAAGATATGACTGGCATACAATATTGGAGTCTTTGGGTGGTGACCAGGGAGTGATTTTGGAAAGCATTAAAATGATTAGTGGAGATAGTGATAAAAAAATTACAGCCACCTTTAGCACCAGAAATAGGGATACAGCTTTAAATTTTAGAGATAAAGTAAAACAGCTATCCTTTGTTAGTAGCGTAGAGATGCCAGTTAAACTTTTTACGGAAGAGCCCGACAAGCAATCGGTGCGTTTTGATTTAATAATCGGACTGAAGTAGGAAGCCAATTCAAGAATTTGGAACAAAAGGATTTAATTTTAAAGGCTAAATTTTAAATTTTAAGTGAATGACTAAATGATTAAATTCTTAAATGAAGTTCTGGGTTTTGTTTCCACGCTCCCCTCGTTACTTGAAAATCACATTAATACTGCTCTCCATAAGAAAAAGAAAAACATATAATAATTGCGTGATCGCGTTTTAATAATTTAAATTTGATTTAAAATTTAAAATTTAGCCTTTAAAATTATTTAACTGCCATGCAAGTATTTACCAAACAAATAATTAAACTAATAGGGGAAGAAGATAAAGAGCTCGCAGCTCTTATTTATAGTGAAATTATAAAACAGGAGAATACTTTAAACCTCATTCCATCAGAGAACATTGCTCCTTTATCTCTTTTGGCTACAATCGCCACTCCCTTAATGAATAAGTACTCAGAAGGCTATCCAGGAAAAAGATATTATCCGGGGAATAAGGCAATTGATAAAATTGAAATACTAGCCCAAAAAAGGGCCAAAGCGCTTTTTAATTTGGGCGATGACTGGCAAGTCAACGTGCAATCCTACTCGGGGTCCCCCGCTAATATGGCTGTTTATTTTGGTCTTATTCAGCCCGGAGAAACTG
>JAVHQB010000048.1:0-2666 GCA_036170905.1 Minisyncoccota bacterium
TATAAGATATTCCCTTCTAAAATCCAAATAGGTCCCACTGGCTTGTCATTGCGAGCGAGATAACAATCGAGCGAAGCAATCTCATAAATTATCGGATAGGTCTTTAAAATCTGGATTCATATTTTTGATCAAGTCTATCTTGCGTTTTCTTGAGCCAGCTTTAATTTGTTTTTCTCTGGAAATAGCATCATAAGGACTATCAAATAGTTCGTAATATATTAATTTTATTACATTATATTTTTCAGTGAATCCTTTGATAGTCTTATTTTTATGTTCAGAAACTCGACGGTATAAATCATTGGTAACACCTGTATAAATAACGGTGTTATTTTTATTCGTCATTAGATACACGTAATAACATTTATTCATAAAGATTGCTTTGTGTCACTCGCAATGACGAAAAAACAAATTATTTAGTTATACTATTAATTTTCTGCCATTGCTTCTCTCTGTCATTGCGAGGATCCGCCAGTTGGCGGAGACGAAGCAATCTGCATTGAATTCTTCCTTACTGAGATTGCCACGACCTTCGGTCTCGCAATGACAAAGGGCACAAGTCACTTCGTTTCACTCGCAATGACAAGAAACGGGCTTTGCTCAAAGGGTACCGATATCTCGCTTTAGAATGTCCTTGATGTTCTTACTCAAATTCTTCACAAAATCTGACTTATCAATAAAAGACTCTAAATCTAAGGCAATACTTTTATTATCCGCTTTATCTACTGCTTCTAAAAGAAGTTTCTTGAGCTCTTCGTAGCTGTTAACTCCCTCTATACACTTAAGATTGGGCTTTACCCCCTTCTCTAGATACCACATAAGGTCAAAGTAGTCTCTACCTTTTACCGTGGCTAACGTTTCTCCGCTTTTGCTAGTTTTTGTCCATCTTCGGTGAAGAACGGCCCTTATTTTCGTGGCCATTAGTGTTGGCAAATCAAAAGTTTTTACTAGAATTGATTTATTGAATTCAAATAAAGGAATAATTTCTGTTTTATAGTCTTTGGCAAAATCAAATTCCTGAAATATTTCAACTTTCAAAAACAGTAAATCTGATTCACCCTTATCGGCTAATTCCAAATCGTGCAGTATAGGAAACTTTAGATAAATTCTAAATTTCTGAACCGTGGTAGTAACTTTTAAATCTGTGTTCTTCTTAAAATAGTTTTCTAGGTCATTGGCTAATTTGGTAATTTCAATTTTTTTGCTTACATCAACAAAGTCCAGGTCTTCGGAAAGTCGATTGAGCCCAAAACAATGAGCCAAACAAGAACCACCATAAAAAAACAGTTGGCTATACTCCGAGCTAGAATAAATAAAATCTAATACCAAAACCTGCAAGTATTCTTTTAAAATATTGCGCTTAAAAAGCTTGTTGTTTGTATCCGACTTAGCGATTAAATTTCTAAGAATAGTTTTGGTTTCTTCCATAACTCAAGTATTAAAAGAACAAATAGCCGACTATAGTAATCATTTTCTCTGACCCTTCTATTTTAACATAACCATCAAATTCTTTTTTATCGGCACGAGTGAAATTATTTAGGTTTAAGCGTAATTCGGCGGCGGCTTTTTTATTGGGAATAGAATATTTTCTCAAATACAAAAAATCGAAAAGAGCTTTGGCCTTGGTAGCTTTATAAATAGCAAAGTCTCCTTTTTTTATAATTTCAAAACCACAAAATAAGTTGGGCTTTATTGTATGGTAAAAGAAATTGCCAAACTGGTTAGAAAAATGAGCGGTTGTCTTCTTGGTTACAGAAGTAAAGTTATTTGGCATTTCCGTCAGCATATTATACTCATAGAGCATATAATCCAGACTCAGATAAGAAGGCTCGCATAAAACCATACTAATAAATTCCGAATAGTTGTCTAGCTGATTCGTTTTGTTAATATAGTAAAGGTAGGCTTTACTAGTGTAATAGTCCTTTTTAAGCCTTACAAACTCGCCTTTTTTAGCATAACGGTAAAAAAGAACTTTTAGAGAATTTTTGTTAGTGGCTACGCCAACAAAGTTTTCAACAGTAAAACAAGGCAATTTCCTTGCCAGGTCAATAATCTGTTCACTTTTTGTCTTAAATTCAATTGCCATAATGTATAATAAGAGTACATTATTATAAACGATTTTGCAAGTAAGCGTAATGGGGTTGGGGTCTGAATGTAGCGAGCCAGATTGAAACAACAGTTTGAAACAGCAGGTTGAAACAACAGTTGAAATCCTGAACGAAGTGAGCTGGATTGAAACAGCAGATGAAATCCTGAACGAAGTGAGCCGGATTGAAACAGCAGATGAAATCCTGAACGAAGTGAGCCGGACAATCTCTTCTCTTTCGTCAGTACAAGCGTCTTATCCGTCATTGCGAGGAGTGTAACGACGAAGCAATCCCTTTTCTTCCGTCATTACGAGCGAGATAGCAATCGAGCGAAGCAATCTGTTTGAATTCTTACGTACTGAGATTGCCACGACCTTCGGTCTCGCAATGACAAAAAACAAATTATTTAGTTATGCTATTAATTTCCCATCATTTGAGCGCCTCACTTTTTCTGTCATTGCGAGGAGTCCTTCGGTTATACTCAGGATAAACTCTACGACGAAGCAATCCCTTTTCTTCCGTCATTGCGAGCGAGATAGCAATCGAGCGAAGCAATCTGTTTGAATTCTTACGTACTGAGAT
>JAVHQB010000049.1:0-2601 GCA_036170905.1 Minisyncoccota bacterium
TTCAAATATAACGTTAAATAAACGTATTAAATAAACGTTAAATAGGAACGATTTTTTAAATCTCTTTTTAAGACCTAAAAACAATAAAAATGAGCTCAGAGATTAAGTGTCTGACCCCGCAAGAAGAAGAAAGGTTTTTAGATACCCTTAAGAATCGCAAGGACGCCGAAAGGGCCTATATACTTTACCATTTGATGCTTATCACCGGTCTAAGGCTCTCAGAGACGTTAAGTCTTAATGTGGAGCATGCCAGCCGGGCTAAGGTTGAGCTGAAGGTTAAGGGATGGATCAAAAACAGGCCACCCCGCCATAGGCGGGGCGATAGCCAAGGCCAAGGAGAGCGAAGTCCTGAGCGAAGCGAAGGGAAGAAGGATAGATTTAAAACAGTGTATTTCCCAAAAGCTCTACAAGGGCATTTGAAAGAGTATCTGAAAGTCAAAGCAAAAAAAGGGGAGTCTCTTTTACCTGAGGCGCCTTTGTTTGTTTCTAGAAATAGCGCCAGGATCAGCCCGCGCCAGGTGCAAAGGGATTTTAAGAAATGGGTGAAAGAAAGCGGTATTGAATCAAATCTCTCACCACACAGCCTAAGACATACTGTTGGAACAAGACTTCTAAAGGAATTTAAAAACGCTAAATTGGTTCAGCGGTATTTAGGACATTCAGATGTGGCGACGACGTTGAGATATTATGTGGATGTGTTTCCGGAGGACCTGGAGGAAGCAGCAGAGATGCTGGCACAAAAATAAAGAGGAGGAGAAGAGATGATTAAGAAATTTAGTATAAGCAATTTCAAATGTTTTGAGAAAATAGTCACTAAGCCGTGGGAAAGAGTAAATTTAATTGCTGGTAAGAATAATATTGGGAAGACTGCCTTGTTAGAAGCTATATGGTTACATGAAGGAGCTCACAATGCTGGGCTTGCTTTCACCGTAGAACAATTTCGAGGTATTACAAGTTTTAATAATAAAGAATTTCTCAGCGATTTATTTACTGGGTTCAAAAGTGAAAAGGAAATATTACTAGAAGCTGAATATCAGGATAGTAAGATTTTAACTTTAAGAATAATTCAAGAAGAAAGTGGACAGCCTAGACCAATGGTAGAACGTTCTGAAGCACAAGGCACTACAAATATATCACCAAGAATTGTGTTCGAAGGAAGGGATAATGGGAATAGTCTGTGTAAATCCGAGTTTTTTTTAGGCCTTGATCCTCAAAACAGACCTTTCCCTTTCTCTTCAGGTAGCAAACAGTCGATAAGACCTACCGCCGTATTTATTTCCACAGGAGCTGGCAAAGAAGCGAAGAATAAAATAAATGCTGAGCGTTTTAGCATACAAGTAGAAATGAAAAGAAAAAAAGATGTCGTTGAATCTTTAAAATTGATAGATGATAGATTACAAGATTTAGAACTAAGTAAAAGAGGCGCTGAAAATTTTGTCTGTGGTGATATCGGACATGACAGATTGTTACCTCTATCTTTGATGGGAGAAGGGATGGAACGTTATCTTTCTTTTGTTCTATCAATTTTAATGGCTGAAAATGGTACTGTGTTAATTGATGAGATAGAAAATGGTTTCCACCATGCTATTCTTGACAAAATTTGGAGTAATTTAGCCAAGTTAGCGAGAAAGTATAAAGTTCAAATTATTGCGACTACTCATAGCCATGAGTGTATAAAGGCGGCTCACGAGAGTTTTAAACAAAATACAGAATACGATTTCATTTTACACCGGTTAGATAGAGTCGGGGAAAGAATAGAGGATGTAACTTATGATAAGGAGACTTTAGAAGCAGCGCTTAAATCAGATATGGAGATACGCTAATGGATAAAATTGAGATCAAGGCCGACAGACTTCTTTTGGTCGAAGGGAATGATGATCAGAATTTCTTTCAAAAACTTATAGAAGATATCGGACTTGATGGTATACAAATTATCTCCATGAAGGGTAAAGAGAATTTTGGAATACCAAATTTAAAAAGTATTATAAATACCCCTGGTTTTAGAGAGGTGAAGTCTTTAGGGATTGTACTAGACGCGGATGAGAATGCGAATAATACATTTAGCAGTATTTGTACAGTATTAAGAGAATGTGGCTTACCAGTGCCTGCGCAACCGATGCAAATTATTAGTGCGAGCTTAAAAGTGGGGGTTTTGGTTATACCACCTGGTGTCGCAAAAGGAGAAATTGAGGATCTTTGTTTGGCCGCAATTAAAGAATATAATGAATTAGAATGCATTGAAAATTATTTCAGCTGCCTCAAGGAAAAACTCCCCTTAGATAAATTTCCGAAAGATCTATCAAAGGCAAAGGTTCAAGCATTCTTAGCTTCTCGTGAAGAATCAGTTCCACATTTGGGGGTTGCAGCCCAAAAAGGTTTTTTCCCGCTTGACCATAATATTTTTGAGGATATTAAAATTTTCCTTAGATCATTATAGAGGTAGGAGAGCAATATTGAACGTCGCAAAAGTAATACTTTTGCGACGTTGGGGTAGGGGATTAAGCACAAAACAAGCGGGATTTGGTGGACTTTTGCGACGTTCAAAGCGAAGGCATGAAGAAATTAACCTATGGAAAAGCGCTCTTTCTCATAATTGGGATC
>JAVHQB010000050.1:0-2513 GCA_036170905.1 Minisyncoccota bacterium
TACTAAACCATTGCCTTTTCAAGATTACTTTTACAGGTATTATAAGACATTACCCATTTCTTGGAGTGCCGGGCGTTCTAAGTTAGCGCCAGTAAAGCCAGCATCACTATAAATCTTATAAACAAAAAGGTTTTCTTGGCTATTTATAAAAGATTTAATCTTTTCTTCCTGCGCTTGGCAGGAGTTAAATACAACCTCGGCTTGGTTATCAGTAGAGACTCTAGTATAGATTGCGCATTTGGCTTGCATTTTAGCCTCCTTAGAGTTAAAATAAGCTCAATATAAGAAACTATATACTATGTATTATAATACATAGTATTGTGATATAAGTCAAGGAGAATTAATGTACCTTAAAAATCTCGCAAAACTAAGGAAAAAAAAAGGATTAACCCAAGAGGGCCTAGCAAGAAAAGCAGATATTTCCTATCATACACTTATAAAACTGGAGAGCGATAGTATCAAGAACCCCAAAATAGAAACAGTTATAAAATTAGCCAAAGCATTAGATGTAGGCCTAGATGAATTAATTAATAAAACTCTATAATCCTTGAAGGAGAAAATTATGAAGATTAACTCACTTGACAAAAATATCAAGGCACTTTTAACTTCGAATTACTACAATATACCTCGTTTTCAACGGCCATATTCGTGGGATAGAGAAAATGTTTCTGAATTCTGGAATGATGCGATTGCTGATAGTGACGGAGACTATTTTATAGGTTCTATGGTGGTGTTTAAGAGTAATGGCGATCTTTATGGTGTCGTTGATGGACAGCAAAGATTGACGACAATTATGATGATATTATGTGCATTAAGAAATGCATTGGATAAAGATAATTTCTCTGATCTTGCAACAGGCATCCATAGTTTAATCGAACGTAATAACATTGATAATAAATCCCAGTATATTTTATCAACAGAAACTTCGTATCCATACTTCCAAGAGTATATACAAAAACGCGGTAAACCATCAATAGATATAACGGCGGGAGAGGAAGAAAAAAATATTGAAAATGCGTTTGCTATGATGAACACCTATATCAACGAGGCCATTGACTCAGTAAGGAAAGACCCAACTTTAAATAAGGAAAAGAAGCAGGAAAAGATTAAAGAAAAGCTGCTTATGGTTCGAGACAAAATTTTAAATTTGAAGCTTATTTTTATAGAGCTCGATAGTGAAGACGATGCATATGTGATATTTGAGACTCTAAATACTAGAGGTAAAGATTTAAGTGTTTCTGATCTCGTTAAGAATCATCTTGCTAAGTATATAAAACCCAAAAATGTAACTGTAGATACCCACAAGATACAATGGGAGAGAATATTATCTACCATAGATGGATCAGCCGCGGATTTAGAGATGGATAACTATCTTCATCACTATTGGCTTTCAAAATACGATTTTGTTACCCTAAAAAAATTATTTAAACAGGTTCGGAAGCGTGTTGTCAAAAATAATGCGCAAGATTTTTTGGATGAAGTCGAGAAGGATTCGATTACTTATAGAGAAATTCATGAAACAAATTACCGAAAATGGGCTGTTGAAGAACTGGTATTAAAGAAATCCCTAGATGCATTATCCGTATTTAGGGTTAAACAGCAGATTCCGATGGTTTTATCTCTAATGAGAGACTACAAGTCTAAACAAATTAAACTAAAGCATGTCCAAGATACATTGTTAGCGATTGAAAATTTTCATTTTATATTTACTGCCGTAACTTCTCAAAGATCTTCTGGAGGTATTTCTTTGATGTATGCTTCCGCAGCAAAAAAGTTGGATGGTGCGCGTAGTATTTCCGAGGAACTCAAGGTACTTAAAGATTTTAAAAGTAAGGTCCGAAAAAAAATTCCTACATATAAAGAATTTGAGGTTAATTTTAGCGAAATTGTTTTTACAAATGAGCTAACAAAAAACAAAAAGCTAGTACAGTATATTTTGTCGAAAATTGATGGGCATCTGCAAAAAACTTATACTGTTGATTACGATAATATGACAATTGAACATATCGCTCCACAAGACCAGAAGGGGTCAAAAAAATTGAAAAGTAAAACAATCGGACAATTAGGGAATTTACTTTTTCTTAATAAAGAGCTAAATGAAAAATTGAAAAGCAAAAATTTCACTGAAAAACGAAAAATATTACAAGATAATTCAGTAGTACTAGATAAAAAAATAAAAGATGTAAAAGCTTGGGGAGAGAAGGAGATACAAGAAAGAACCAAGTATTTTGCGAAATTGGCTTACGAAAAGATTTGGTCTATTTAATTTGAAGAATAAAAACAATATGCTTTTTAAAGATTACATCCAAATAAATAATCTTGCTTCGCAAGATTAAAAATCCCGCCCCTCTTGAAGGAAGCGGGGTTTGCGGCCGGGCGCGGGCGGCCGAAAACCCAACAGTTCAGGTTTCTTTTCAAAAAAATAGCCCTATTCAGATGAATAGGGCTATTCTAAGTATGGCTCCTCACCAAAAAGATCAACGAACTATCGTTTTAATCTTACCCAACACCAT
>JAVHQB010000051.1:0-2502 GCA_036170905.1 Minisyncoccota bacterium
CCGCGCCGAACGCCGAACTTCAAAAACTTATTAACCATATGGGCTTTTGTAAAACGGCGGCATCGCCTTCAACATCAATTTCTAACCCCTATTGAAACTGAACTTCCGTAATTGCCTTTTAATTTTTAATTGTGATATATTTAAATTGTATGGCTACGGTTACTATTTCTAAAGAAAAAGTTAAAAAGGAGGGCGGGGTTGTAATTTTGTCTTTGAAAGAATATCAAAAACTCTGCCAAAGAGCAGTGCCGACTTATTATTTGAAAGGAAAAGAAGCGAAGGAATTAGACAGATTAGTAAAAAAAGGGTTGGAAGATTATCAAAAAGGAACATGTAAAAGTATAAAATCTCTAGCTGATTTAGACTAAAAATCTTTATTTATGCCAATTAAAGAAATTAAAATCTCTCCTCTTTTTGAAAAGCATTATAAAAAATTACCAAAAAAAGTTAAACAAAAAGCCAAAGAAAGGGAAAAGGTTTTTCGAGAAAACCTCTTCCATTCAATCTTAAAAACACACAAACTTTCTGGCGAAGAAAAAGAATGTTGGGTTTTTTGGATAAATTATCAGTACCGAATTAAATTTCTCCTCCTTTCCGAAGAGAAAGTTTTATTTTTAGATATTGGCACTCATAATATTTACAAATAAATGGCAGGGGGTAAATTCTTTTTTACGGAATTAATGAGGTAGAATATATTTTATATTTTTAAAGAAATGTAATATAATAAAATGAAGCTATGACCGAAAAAAAATTTTTGATTCTCCTCGGTGTTTTAGGATTGTTTTTCTTTTGTTTTTCTCCGGTTAATGCTATTACAGTCACTTACTACCCAAGTAAAGATAATGAGTTGTCACAGGAGTTTCCTAGCAGTGCTAACCCAGCAGGAACTACCAGATTAGACGTTGGGTATCAAGCGAATATAATAGACCATTTTAACAGTATTTTTGATTTTGATTTAAGTGATATCCATGATGGAGCTACTTTTTCACAAGGAGATTTGATGTTATATGATTATGGGAATAATAATGCGGGTACGAGTAGAACAATATATGCTAGTAGAATAACACAATTAGGATGGACAGAAACAGGTGCTACTTGGAATACATATGATGGCACTAATGCTTGGGCTGCAGCTGGTGGTGATTTTACAACTACTAATCAAGCAAGTTATACAGGAGCTGCCCCAAACCCAGGTTGGCTTACTTTATCTTCTCCTGCATTAATTCAAGATTCTTGGAATAATCAGTCCAAACATGTAAACGTAATAGTTCGTCAACCAGGAACAGAGGACAGTTATGCTGTTATTTATTCTCGTGAATATACCACAGATACTACTTTGCGCCCCAAATTGATAGTGACTTACGGACCTCCTCCTGCTCCTTCAGCTCCTTCAGCTCCTTCAGTTTCTCCTCAAAGTCAAATCTCAATTTATATTTCCTGGTCAGCAGTAACAGGAGCAACAAGTTACCATGTTATGCGAGACGACCTCACAGATATTTATACCACCTCAAGCCTTTCAATGACTGACACCGGCGTTACCTGCAATACTTCTCATTATTATAAAATAGAAGCTTGCAATGCTTCTGGCTGCAGTGCTTGGGGACCGAATTCAAGTGCCACCACCACTGACCAATGCACCCCCGGAACACCAACAATAGGAACAGCCACAGCAACTGGACAAACAACAGCCACTGTTACTTGGACAAGGAATTCACCTTATACAGAAACAGGATTTTATATTTATGATTCTGGCGGTACTTATCGGGGTTCAGCAGCAGCTGGCGCCACTTCTGCTTCTATTTCTGGTTTAACTTGCGGCACTTCTTATTCATTTAAAGTTGAAGCCTATGTAAATACAAATGGCCGGACATATTATTCTTCATTTTCTGCTCTTTCAAATACTATAACCACCTCCGCGTGCAATAATCCGCCCAATACCCCTACTCTTGTTTCTCCGCCAAATAATACCTGGACAAACTCCCGGAATTTCTGCGCCACGGTTTCTGACCCTGATGCCGGAAGTGTAACTGGTAAATTTGTAATCGGCGGGACTACTTACACTGGCTCCACCGTAACTAGTGGTAGTAATTCCTGTTACACTCACACCGCTGACTTGAACGGCATCACCTGGTACGCGTACGCCACAGACGGAACCTTGAACTCCGGGAATACTGCTACCTGGACCGCAAAAATTGACACCACAGCGCCTTCTGCCCCAACCCTAAGTTGCACTGTTTATCCCAATAACAGCTGGTCTTCATCAACCAGTGCCACAACCTGCTCAATTAATGATACTGCCACTCCTTCGCCTCGAACGGCGGTTGCCTACTCCACAAACGGGGGCAGCACTTGGACAGACAATGCCAATGCTTTGAGTTTTAGTTTTACTCCGTCAGAAGGGACAACTAACGTGATTATGAGAATTAGTGATACTGGCGGCGGTCCCACAAATTCAAATACTTACATTATCAAAAAAGATACAACAGCGCCTACTCCTAATCC
>JAVHQB010000052.1:0-11812 GCA_036170905.1 Minisyncoccota bacterium
CTTTTTTAACGTTGTCATAATTTAAGAATGGCTCCCCCATTCCCATAAAAACTACATTGGTAACTTTTTCATCTTTAACTTTGAGCTCACGGGCAAAAGATAAAACCTGTTCAAAAATTTCTGATGAGGTAAGAACTCTTTTAAAGCCCAAGTGACCAGTGGCACAAAAAGAACAATTAATTTGACAACCAGCCTCGGTAGAAACACACACTGTGCGCCGTCCATCTTCGTGCTTTATTAGAACACTTTCTATGGCCAAGTTGTCATAGGTAAAGAATAATCTTTTAACTGTACCGTCAAGCGATTTTTTCTCTGTTTTAAGAGTAAGTTCGCTAAAAGGTAAAAGCTTGGCCAAACTCTCTCTTAACCCTTGTGGTATGTTATCTATAAAATCAAAACTTTCTTTTAAGTCCTTATAAATTGCTAATTTAATTTGCTTAAAACGATAGAGGCGCTCTCCTAAATCCTGTAAAGTTTTCTGAAGTTTATCTAAATTCATATGGGTAATTATAACATAGACGCTGCAGAAAACTTTAGTCTATAAAGTTCCTAAAATTCTTAAAGTTTGTAAAGTGAAGACCTAAGAACAAATTTTAAAGGCTAAATTTTAAATTTTAAGTGAATGACTAAATGATTTAATGTTCAAATGAGATACGCATGCTTGTTTTGCGTTCTTTATTTTCGCGCTGTAGCTATGCTTCCATGTCTCTCATAAAACATTCCATTTTTAAGATGAAGACAAGAATGAATATCCAGAAACAGATGACCGCGTTTTAAAAAATTTAATATTGATTTAAAATTTAAAATTTAGCCTTTAAAATTTATTTAGCGTTTAGCCTCTGAAGCTTTGTTCTAAATGCTAAAGAGGGTTTTTTCTTGTCAAAAAGGTTGGAAACGGTTAAGATAACTCTAGATTTTTGCTACACTTCCGAATGAATTTTTCCCTTATTCTACCTATTTATAACGAAGAGAAAAATATCGGTTCTATTGTTTCTCTTCTTATAGAAAAATTTCCCCAAACGGAAATTATTTTAGTGAACGATGGCAGCACTGATAAGACTATTAATCTTCTGGAGGTATACAGTAATTCAACCAAGATTATTAGCTACCCTCAAAACATGGGTAAGGGGTATGCCATTAAAATAGGAGTCCAGGCGGCTACTAAAGATTATATCGTGTTTTGTGACGCCGACATACCTTTTGGTATTAGTGGAATTACAAAATTAATGGAAAAATTAGAAAGTAATCCTAACTTAGATATAGCCATAGTAGAGAAGGTTCAGCCCAAAGAAAAATTCATCTACCATTTATCCAAAATTATAATAAAAAAAATAATTACTCTTTTTACTGGATTAAAATTTAAAGATACTCAAGCGGGGTTAAAAGGTTTTAGAAAAGAAGCGGCCCAAAACATTTTTTCTCATACTTTCATAAACCGTTTCGCAACTGACATAGAAATTCTTTATTTGGCTAAAAAATTCCATTATTCTGTAGGCACTTTAGCATTAGAAGTAATAGGCAGTTATTATAATCGTCCCAGTAAGTTTACTGCTAAAGAAGGTTTTTATTTATTGAAAGATATTTTTAAAATTTATTTTCATCATTACAATGTTTAAAAAATTATTACACGCTTATCGCTCAACGGATAAAAAAAGATTGAACGAGCTACTTTTAACCATCTTTGTCTTTACGATTATCTATATTTTTATCTTTTCCGTTGTGCCAACCAAATATCTGTTCACTAATACCGATTTGGCTGGTGGCGATAGCGGTTCCCATATTTATATTCCTTGGTATGCCAAAGAGATTTTCCCCAAGATAAAATGGTGGTCACCCGATTGGTATAGCGGTTTTCCTTTTTTATATTTCTACCCTCCCCTTCTTTATACCGCTACTGTAATTTTAAGTTTCATTGTTCCTTTAGCCATAAGTTTCAAATGGATTACTTTTCTCTCTATCGCTCTTTTCCCTGTCGCCGCTTATCTCTCTTTAAAATTTCTTAAAGTTAATTTTCCTGGCCCTCAATTGGGGGCAGCTTTCATAACCCTGCTTATGTTTTTTGAAGGTTTTAACATTTATGGAGGTAACTGGCCTAGTACTATGGCTGGAGAATTCTCCCACACCTTTAGCATTGCTCTTTTCTTTGTTTTTGTCGGGTTAATGTACAAAGGAATTAAAGAAAAACGTTATTTGGCTGTCAATGCTATTTTGGGGGCAGCCGTTATTCTGTCTCATCCTATTTCAGGCCTTATGCTCATTGTCTTGGCACCGTTTTTTCTTTTAATTAACAGAAATTTCAAAGAAAAATTAAAATATATATTTCTTGCTTATACGGGTATTTTTCTTTTGTCGGCTTTTTGGACCCTAAGTCTGGTCTGGTACAAAGGCTATTTTGGAACCATGAGCTGGACCAACGAGGTTAAGTGGAGTTTAATTGCCCCCAAACTTTGGATAGGCTGCATTGTTTTAGCATTTATTGGTCTTCTTTGGGCCCTTATAAAAAGAGACGACAAAATGCGTATAGTTCTTCCTATAGCTTCTGGGTCAATGCTTCTTTATCTCTTCCTTAATCATACTACTGTTTGGAATACACGTTTTCTTCCCTATTATCTTTTCTGCGTGCTTTTATTAGCTGCTTATGGCTTTAGTTTAATTGGAAAAATAAAATTTTTAAAAAAGAACTTATGGCTGCTGGATATAATTCTTATTTTAACTGTAGTAATTACCCTCAATTTTACTAAAAAAGAAACTAGTTACACTGCCTCATGGTTTAAGTGGAATTATGAAGGCTATCAAGCTAAGGGTAGCTACCAGGATTTAGATAACCTTTACTCTTACCTTAAATCTTTGCCACCAGGCAGAGTAATGTGGGAATATAGACCCGAATATGATAAATATGGCACTCCGCGTGTTTTAGAGACTATTCCTATGTATACTGGTCACCCCACTTTTGAGGGCCTCTTAATAGAATCAGGACTCGCTGGACCCTTTCACTTTATTAATCAAGCAGAAACTACTAAAAGCCCAACTACAGCTATTGCCGGCTTTGAGTACCCTCCTTTTAATTTTGCTAAGGGTATTAAACACTTGCAGGCTTCGGGAGCCGAATATTTTGTCGCCTATACAAATGAGATTAAAGAATTGGCTAATAAGAACAAAGATATTATTCTACTAAAAAATACTGGTGCCTTTAATGTTTATAGAGTTAATGATGCCCCTATGGTAGAACCTATAAACAGTTTTACTTTAAAGACTAAGACTAAAGATTGGTTAAAAAAGGATGCGGTTCCTTGGTATAAAAATGATGATTTGAAAAAACCTATTATTTTTACTAACTCCCCCGAAGAAAATGAGCTTTGGCAAACACTACTTTCCTCTAGCAGGCTTCAAGGGCAACCGGTTACTAATATTTTCAGTGCGAATGATTCTTTGAGTTTTAAGGCTCCTGTTATAGGCATACCCTATGTAGTAAAAATTTCTTATTTTCCTACCTGGAAAGTTACTGGTGCCAAGGGTCCCTATTTGGTATCTCCTGCTTACATGGTTGTCATCCCTACTCAAGAGAATGTAACCCTCAAATTTGGCTATGGTGGTATTGATTATCTGGGATATGGTCTTTCTTTAATAGGAATTCCTTATCTATTTCTAATAACCAAAAAATCAAAGAAGAAAGAAATTGATTAAGGTATATTATTAAAAAATGGCAACAAAAAAAGAGGGAATTATTCCCTCTTTTTTAATAGTTTATCTGGAGAAAACAAAAGGGGCCCTCTTGCGAAAGTCCCATTTGCTACCCCCTTGCGAGGGCACTACTAGTTTAACAAAATGTCCTACCGTGTCAAGAAGAAACAGGCCCTTTTACATTAAATTCCCAAATAGCTCTTTGGCCTTATTAATACTGGTCTAATGCCATTTAATGTTTTGGGACGTTTTGAGTTATCCACAGGCTCTATCTAAATGTTGTCCTAAACCAAAGTATTGGTGCCATCCTCGCTTTTATTTTTTTCTAATTCTTGGTTTAAAGACTTGAAAGTATTTTCTGCTTTAGTAATCTGCTCTCTGCAAAATTTAATAATTTCCACTCCCTCTTTAAACTTTTCCAATCCAGATTCTAAATCAACATCTTGATTGTTAAGCTCAGAAACTAAAGAGTCTAATTTGTGGAGAGCTTCTTTTAAAGTTAATTCCTTTTTTTCATTTTTCATAAATAAGTTTTAAAATTTATTTTAATTATTTAATTTTATTTTTTTTAATTAATTTATACAAATTTATTTTAATGATTTTTAAGGGTTTAAATGAATTTTCTGTATTTCTGACTCGGCTGAACCATCTTTTAACTTTATTTCCACTTGGCTGCCTATTTGCAAGCTACTTACCCCTCTTATTAAATGACCCTCCTTATCATAAATTAAACTATAACCTTTTTCTAAAGGCCTCTCTGGGTTTGTTCCTTCCAAAATCTTACTTTTTAAATCAATATCTCTTTTTAAAGATACAATTGTGTTTAAAACATAATTTTGGAGGGTTTGTTCAACTTGTAGTACTTTTAAACGGCTTTCCTGAATTTTAAATTGGCAGTTGTTTAAAACCCTTGCAAAAGAATTCTCCCTTTCCTGCCAACTCGCAAAAATATTGGCTAAGCTAGCTCTTAAAATAGCGGCTCCTTGGTTTAAAAGCAATCCTTTGCTATATAAATTGTTTTCTAAGTCCTGCTTTAAAGTAAATGCTCCTTCTTCCAAAGTATT
The DNA here is from genome assembly GCA_036170905.1 of Minisyncoccota bacterium. Lineage (GTDB taxonomy): Bacteria > Patescibacteriota > Minisyncoccia > UBA6257 > JAVHQB01 > JAVHQB01. The sequence continues at coordinate 4,746 of JAVHQB010000052.1, forward strand.
CAATATTTCTTCATACTGATTTCTAAAATAGGCAGCTACGGCCGTAGGGGTAGACAAACTCTTATCAGCTACCATATCGGCAATACTCAAGTCTCTTTCATGCCCGATGCCAGTAACAATAGGGGCGCGTGAATTAAAAATAGCCTCAGCCATTTTCTCTGAATTAAACACCTTAAGATTTTCAGCTCCGCCACCACCTCTAATTAAAACTATGGCATCCAAATTAGTTTTTAAATTAAGTGTATGTAGAGCTTTTATAATTTCTGATTCTGCTAAATCCCCCTCCACGTGAGTGTTAACCTGCCAAATAGTTATCCCCCAATTTCCTAAATTCTTTTTGAAATCAGTAATAGCTGCTCCCGTATCTGAAGTAATTAAGCCAATCTTTCTCACTGGTATAGGTAGGGGGCGTTTTCTATTTGAAGCAAAATAACCAAGTTTTTCTAATTTTATCTTTAAAAGCTCTAGGGCTTTTTGCCAGGCCCCTTCCCCGACAGGCTTTATCTCTTCTAGTCTTAAGTTAAACTGCCCCTTATAGATACTGGGAAGACCAGTAATTACTACCTCTAAACCATTTTGGAGTAGATAATTATAAGTCTCAAAATATTGGAAACCCAGAAAACATTTTACGACATAACCATCAAAATTAGAGTCTTTGAGATCAAAATAAGCCTTATCGCTTCTGACGCTCAGGCTGTTAATCTCACCTTTTACCTCAACTACCCCTAATCCACTTAATGCCTTACTAGCCAAGCTTATAAACTCAGCTACTGTCATAATCAAATTTTTAGGTCCAGGATTATTATTTCCCAAAGAATTCACAAAATTATTCTCGTTATCCTTGTCAGCTGAGGCTATTATGGCCAAGTATTCTGGACCATAAGCAGCTATCTTTTTTTGCCCCCAACCTTTAATTTCTTTTAATTCTTCTAAAGTAGTTGGCCGAGAAGCGGCAGTACGCTCTAAAGTATCATTACTAAAAACATAAAAAATCGCTTTACTCTCACGGTGAGCGATTTCTTCCCTCTTCATTTTAAACAAATTTAAAAGCTGTCTATCATCCATAAATTAATCTTTAAGATCCATTAAGACAGGGCAGTGATCGGAACCTTTTATATCGTTTAATATTTGGCAATCTTTAATTTCTTTGCTCCAACCATTATTAACAAAAAAATAATCTAAACGCCAACCAATATTTCTTTCTCGAGCGGCCGTTCTATACGCCCACCAACTATATTTTACCTCTTGAGGATGCAAATAACGAAAAACATCTATAAAATCTTTTAAGAGAAATCTATCTAACCAATGCCTTTCCACTGGCAAAAAACCAGTATGTTTCTCGTTATCTTTAGGACGAGCAATATCTATCTCATTATGAGCCGTATTAAAGTCACCAGCTAAGATTATTTTTTCTTTTCTCTCCAAAAGCGGCTGCAGAGAGGCAATCAATCTGTCAGAAAAATCTAATTTATAACCTACCCGGCTCAAGTCTCTTTTACCATTGGGAATATAAACGGAAAGAATATTAAACCCACCCGCTTTTATCAGAGTGATTCTCCCCTCTTTTTTAAACTCACTATCTTCTAGCAGGATTTCACTAACTTTTAAATTATTTTTAAAGAGAATAGCCGTTCCGCTGTAGCCAGCTCTTTCTGCCGAATTCCAAGCTATTTTATAATTTTTAAATTCTTGGTCTAATTGGCCCATTTCTTTATCACCAATCTTGGTTTCCTGAAGGCAAATAATGTCAGGGTCATAATTCTCAATTAAAGAGAACCAGCCTTTATGCAAAACCGCTCGCAGTCCATTAACATTCCAAGTAATAATCCGCATAATAGTATTAGCTGGCGCTTTCCAAGGTTTCCTTGATAATTTTAAAATCTTCCTTTAAATCATCAAGCATATGACTATTATAAACAGCCACCGCTGGGTGATAAAGAGGAATAATGATATAAGCCTTCCCTGTTTGCGCGCTTTTAACTGCAAATTTTTTACCTCGCAACTGGCTGATACCCAATTGGCTCTCTGACACTCCAAATTGTTCTAAAATAAAATGAGCAGCATAATTTCCCAAGGCTCCTATAATTTTAGGTTCAATAATATCAATTTGTCTTAAAAGATAAGGGGTGCAAGCGGTAATCTCTTCTATGACCGGTGCACGATTTTGAGGCGGTCTATCTTTTAAAATATTAGCTATATAAACATCATCTCTTTTAATACCACTAGTAGCCAAAAGCAAATTTAAAACTTGGCCAGCGCGACCACAAAACGGTACACCTGTTTTATCTTCGTTCGCTCCAGGCGCTTCGCCTATAAACATTATTTTGGCATTATGGTTTCCTTGCCCAATAACAGGTAGAGTACGGGTCTGATATAACCTACATTTTTGGCAGCTAATTACTTCTTCTTTTATGGCTAAAAGCAAATTGTCTTTTTCTTCTTCATCCATTTTCTGTTCTTATTTTAAATGTTAATTCCCTTGGGCATTTACGCCTCTAAATGGTTTAAATTAAAAATCTTTTATGCTATATTAACCTTATATTTTTGCGGGATCGTCTAATGGTAGGACATGGGCCTCTGAAGCCCAGTATCATAGTTCGAATCTATGTCCCGCAGCACTTTGCCACTGCTTGAGCCCAAATAAAAGAGGCAAAGTCTCTGAGGAGCAGAAGCGACGAAGAGTTACATTTGTAACAATAAAGACGGCAAAGACCCTGAGGAATAGCAATGACGAGGGGCTACATTGAAGAAATTTATTTGTCGTTTCCGCTTTTGCGGAGAAGAACATTTTGTCACTATGCCTTATTACACCTATATTGTAGAATGCGCCGATAAGTCTCTTTATACTGGCTGTACTAATGATTTGAAGGCCAGAATCTCTCAGCATAATAACTCTAAAGGTGGAGCCCATTACACTAAGATTCGAAGGCCGGTAAAGCTAATATATTTTGAAGAGTTCGAAACATTAGCCAAAGGCAGACATAGAGAAGCAGAAATTAAGAAATTAAAACATGCAGAAAAACTAAAGCTTGTTTTGACACATCCATTCAAAATTTAACTCTTTAAGTGGTGGTACTGTCAATAATAGCTAGCTCTAATGGCAGGGTCACAAGCCCGGCTTTTTTGGTGCGTGATAATTGATCTATCAGAGCTTTAATAAATGCTTCTATTTGAGGAGCGGTAGCGCCTTCAACTTGCTTCTTCAGAACATTCATTTCCTCATCGGTTGTTTCTCGGCCAATTAATTTTTCCGTTGTCGGAGAAATTTTGATAAGCAACAACCATCTAAAATAATCTAAAAGAGAATGACTCAGTTCGTCCAAATCGTAACCCTTTTCGTTTAATTCGTTTACCATTTTAATGGCCTCGCCTGGGTTATTACTTAAAATTGTCTTGGCTAGCTGGCTTAAAGAAGAAAAATTTAGGGAGCCCATTATTTTTTGGATGGCTTCTAGGGTAATTTTATCTTTGCCGAACATAGAAGCAACTTGACCAAGCACTGATTCAGCATCTCTCATTCCCCCGCCAGCATTGGTGGCAATCAATCTTAAAGCCTCTTCCTCAATTTGAAGGCCCTCCTTTTTGGTGACGAGTTTTAACTGACTAATGATATCTTCCAAGGCAATACGCCTAAAATCATAACGTTGCACGCGAGATAAAATAGTCGGCAAAAACTTTTCTGGTTCTGTGCTAGCCAAAACAAAGACTGCATAAGCCGGTGGCTCTTCCAAAGTTTTCAGGAGTGCGTTAAAAGCCGATTTGCTTAATTGGTGGGCTTCATCGATAATATAAACTTTATATTTAAACTTAATGGGAGGAAATTTGATATTCTCAATAAGTTCTCGGATATCATCCACACCTGTGTGCGAGGCAGCATCGATCTCTATAATATCCAAATTAGTACCGTTTTCTGCAGCTAAACATGATTCACACTCATTGCAAGGCTCAAAGTTACCAGCTTTTCTTTTTTGGCAGTTTAGAGTCTTGGCCAAAAGCCGGGCGGTACTGGTCTTGCCATTCCCCCGCGGACCGGCAAATAAATAAGCATGGGAAATTTGATCTTCCCTAATGGCCCGGGTTAAAATCTCAATGGTAATCTCTTGGCCGATGACTTCTTTGAATAGGCGAGGACGATATTTACGATAAAAGACTAAAGACATAAAAGAGGTTTAAAAATTAATTCATCTGCATACGCTCCATCATTTGTAAATCTATTTCCGCTCTTGAACGACCATATTTGAGAGACGATAAATTTTTGATAAGTTTCGCTAATGTAGGATTCCCAGGTTGCGGTTTAAATGTTTTATTTAAGCTAAAAGAGGGCGTAGTAGCATTATTTGCCATCAGACGAGCATAGGCCTTAAAGTTATCTAAATTCACCAGATCATAAATATTCACTATGGGGCCGAATTCTTTGAGAAGAACTTCGGTATCCATAGGACCAACCCTATAGGTAACCAAACTACCAACGTTACCAAACACAGCGTTACGAATATTTTCTGTTAATTGCCCTATGTATTGATGAGCAATAATTAAATTCAAGTGATACTTGCGCGCCTCTGATAAAATAGTAGCAACACTATCCGTGGTAACATTTTCGAATTCATCTAAATAAAGATTAAAGTCTTGCCTTTGTGACTCCTCCATATCGTCCCGAGCAAAAGCAGCCATCAAAATGCGACCTACTATAATCATGCCCAAAATCTGGCTGTTAATGTCCCCTATTAGGCCTTTGGATAACTTTACTATAAATATCTTGCGGTTATCCATTATGTCTCTAAAATCTATAGTCGAGTGCGACTGGCCAACTATATATTTTATTAATTCGTTTGAAAGAAAGGGGCTTAACTTTGAATTGATATAGGGAGCCATATTAGCAAGCGAAAAATCCCCACCGGCTTTCTCGGCTTCTTTTATCCAGAATTCCTTAACCAAGGGGTCATTACATTTTAAAAGCAGATAATGCCTAAAGTCTGGGTTGGTTAAAACCCTCACTACCTCCATCAGGGTATAACCAGCTTTTGGGTCACTTAAAAGCAATAATAAGGTATTTCTGAAATACTGTTCAAAAATAGGGCCACCAGTGGTTTTTAAATCATAAATTTTTCCAATAATGCCTAAAAGCTCATTAATTACAAAATTCCTTTCTTCTGGTTTTTCTGAATTGATTTCTAGAAAGTTCAAACCAATCGGTCGTTCATTGTCGGCTGGATTAAAAACAACTACATCTTGGGCCCTCTCTTTAGGAATATGGGCCAAAATATCTTCGGCATCATCACCGTGAGGGTCTATATAACAAACACCTTTACCCTGTTCGATGTCTTGGATAATCATCTGTTTTAAAAGGGTGGTTTTACCGGTACCGGTTTGTCCAATAACATAAACATGCCTGCCCCTGTCTTTATCCAATAGGCGCACAGGTGTTACCGCTCCTCTGTAAATATTTTCACCTAAAATCACCCCGCCTTCTTTGGGTAGATTTTTGGGCGCCATTATGGTTTTAGCTTTAAGCCATTTTATACTGGGAGTGTCGGTACAAGGCAAAGGAAAATGCCATAGGCCCGCTATTTCCGCAGAGTTCAAAATTAAAGAATGAGACCAATCGGGTAATCTGAAAATAAATTTATAAGTTAATTCTTTAAGAGTCCGTCCTCGACCACTATATTTAGTAATTTTAAAACTATTACTACTAGCAGCCATAAACTGAGAAAACCCGGCAGCCAAACTGTCTACTATATTCTCGGCTCGTACTTGCGTTTCCGCTGAGGCCATAATTCTTATATTAGCGGTAATTAACGGCCGACTTAATTTTTTCTGGACAGCCTCAACTAACCCTTGGTCAATTACTTTATTCTTTTCTTTCTCTTGTTTATCTTTATCAATTTGCTCTGCGTTACGGTTATCTAAAATTGATTTGGCTAAAATTTTACCCACACTCTCTCCTTTTATATCACTCAGGGTTTTGCCTTCTCTTAAAAGTTTGAGAGCGTTTTGTACGTATTTGGAATCTGCAGAATCTGCGGAAGCAGTGATTAGCTGAATAGCGGCCCCCTCTTTACCTAGGGTAACTCTTTCTAATGCACTGCTTAAAGCATTGAGTGGATCATTTTCCAGGTCTTGATAAGACCTCAGGGGCAGAGAATAATCTTGAGATAAGGACAGGGTTGCACCCACGGTAACACCATTCCCTTGGAAAATAGTATAATCTTGCGATTGTTCTATCTCTGCTTCGGGAAAAAAGCCGTTAATTTGTTTAGTGATCAAATCTACATCTTTTTGTTGAACCGCCACATAAAATTCAATCTGATCAGAATTGGTGGGAACGGCCATTTCCCAAATGAGAGGAGCTTTGTAGTTAGCTAAACTACCAAGTAGCTGGTCAAAAAGACTAATAAATTCGGCTGGTTTTTTCTTTCCTATTTCTTCAGAAAGCGCCTTGGGCATAAGAATTTTAAGCAGCCTATAGTCCATTGCTCTTTTCATAAGACGCCTATTTCTTTGCTTAGAAAAAAAGATTAACAAAATTGTTAATCCCACTAGTGTTAGGATAACAAGAAATGGGCTAATAATATTCATACTTTAAAGATATATGAAAACGGGCTTTAATTCAAAATTTTTTTCTCACCCTTCGCTGTTTCTATGGCACGAGCATGTAAAGCATCCAAGGAATAAAAGTCACCAAGGCGCATTAATTTCAGGGCACCTTTATAAACAATTTCATAAAAAACTTTCTTATCATTTGATTCATTGGTGACCCACTCTTCAATTTCCTTAAGAATTTCTTCTAATGCCCGGGCACTACTACTAAATACTACCGAAGAAATATTATCAGCTGCTTCTAAAGCCCTTTGGGAAGACAAAGTAAGGTCCTCGGGCACACCAGGTATAGTCTTAATGGCATCTTCTATGGCTCGAGAGGCTGCTTCCTCAAGAGAATATTCTGATTCCCTGGTTCTTAAAATCTCGGTTTGATTAGAAGAAATACTATGCCCCTCTTTATAACTAGGAATCTCTTTAGAGGGCTCGTTTAATTTATCATTTGATATTTGAGGCATACATAAAATTGA
>JAVHQB010000053.1:0-2424 GCA_036170905.1 Minisyncoccota bacterium
GGTGTGGTTATTAATCCGGCTACCCCACTAAATTGTTTGGATTATATTATGGACGAGATAAGTTTGGTTATGATAATGGCTATTAATCCCGGCATTGTCGGCCACGGTTTGATACCCGGTTCGTTGCAAAAAATAAAAGACTTAAAAAATAAGTTGCAACATAAACCGGATATGTTGATTGAAGTTGATGGCGGAGTGACGTTTGATAGCAGTGTTGATTTGTTAAAAAGCGGAGCCAATATGTTGGTTTGCGGGAGCTCTACTATTTTTAAAGAAGAATATAAAGTTGGATATAAAGTAAGAGAATTAAAAAGTTTAATTGACAGCCAGTTGTTTTAGTTATATGGACTACAAAGTATTAATTACTACTTCCGGTGTTGGTTCTCGTTTAGGGGACTTGACCAAGTATACCAATAAATCGTTAGTTAGGGTCGGTTGCAAGCCGGCGCTTTCTTATGTTATAGAAGCTTATCCCAGTGACGTAGAGTTAGTAATAACTGTTGGTTATTACGCCGAGCACGTTAAGGAGTTCGTAAGGCTGGCTTATCCCGACAGGAAAATAAGCTTTATTGATATTGATAAATATGACGGGTCGGGCAGTAGTTTGGGTTATTCTATGCTACAAGCCAAAGATTTATTACAGATGCCTTTTATTTATCATGCTTGTGACACTATTGTGGCTGAAAAAATTTCTGCGCCGAATGAAAATTGGTCAGGTGGATGCAGAAAAGAAAATGCTTCAATGTATGCTTCCTTTGACGTAATGGGGGAGCACATTCAAGAGATTAAAGATAAGGGAGCTATTAAATCAGATTTTATGCATATTGGTTTGGTTGGTATTTTTGATTATCAGAATTTTTGGTCAAAACTGGAAAAAGCTTATAGAGTTAATCCGGCAGATTCAACTCTTAATGATTGTATGGCCATCAATGCTATGATTAAAGAGGATAGTTTGATTTTTAAGGTTCGGGAATTTGATAGTTGGTTGGATATCGGTAATGTAGAAAGTCTCAACCAGGCTCGTCAAAAAGTTAAAAATAAAATTACTGTTTTGGATAAAATTGACGAATCAATTTTTATCTTTAATGATTTTGTCATTAAATTTTTTGCCGATACTAAAATGACTGAACAGCGAGTAAAACGAGCTAATATTTTAAAGGGGTTAGTTCCAGAGATTGAGGGTAGCGGGAATAATTTTTATCGCTATAAATATGCCCACGGAGATCTATACTCTCGCGTGGTTAATCCTTTAGAATTTAGCAATTTTTTAAATTGGTCAAAAGATAACTTATGGAAAATTGCCGATGAAGTTAGCCAAGATGAATTTAAACAAATTTGTTATGATTTTTATGGGACTAAAACTTTACAGAGAGTGGATAGGTTCATGAAAGATAATGCGATTATTGATGGTCCAAATATTATAAATGGCGAAGCGGTGCCGTCCTTTGATGAATTATATAAAATGATAGATTTTGACCTGCTAACTTCATCTAAACAATGCCAATTTCATGGAGATTTTATTTTAGATAATATTATTAAAACTGATAATAATTATTGTTTGCTTGATTGGCGTCAGAATTTTGGCGGACTCTTGAAATCAGGAGATATTTATTATGACCTAGCCAAACTGAATCACAATTTAACCGTTAATCATGATATTGTTGATAAAGATTTATTTATAGTAAACATAAAAGATAGCGGAGTGAGATGCGATATTCTAAGAAAAAATAGTTTGGTGCAATGTCAGCAAGTTTTAGAAAAATTTGTAATAGATAACGGTTTTGATTTACGTCGAGTTCGTTTGTTGACAGCTATTATTTGGTTAAATATGTCCCCCTTACATCATCATCCTTTTAATTTGTTTTTATTTTATTTTGGTAAATTAAATTTATGGAAAGCGATAAACGAGAAATAAAAAATTTAATTTTAGACGTTGATGGCGTTTTTACCACCGGTCAGTTTTTATATACGATTGATGGAAAATTTGCCAAAGTATTCGGTCCGCATGACAATGATGGGATCAAAATGATTAAGCCTTATTTGGATATTCATACTATTACGGCCGATAAGCGCGGTTTCGATATCACCAGAAAAAGAATTCAGGAAGATATGGGATTGGTGCTACATTTAGTTAGTGAAGGAGATAGATTGGAATGGTTAAAGAAAAATTTTGATTTATCAACTTCGATCTATATGGGGGATGGAATTTATGATGCCCAAATTTTTACTCATATGGCTTATAGTATTGCGCCAGCCAATGCTTTTTATTTAGCCAAGAAAAATGCTGATTATGTTACTGAATCAAAAAGCGGAGAAGGCGCGGTAGCTGAGGCTTGTTTACATGTTATTGAAAAATTTTTTAAATAATTTATATTAACATTCTAAAAATTACTTAAATATGTTCAATAAAATAAAGAATGGCTT
>JAVHQB010000054.1:0-11084 GCA_036170905.1 Minisyncoccota bacterium
AACACGCCTGACTTTGGATCAGCGCGACTCTAGGTTCGAATCCTAGCTCCCCAACACGTCAGTACGATAAGCCGAATTAAGGAGGATGTCATACGGTTTTCGGTAGGTAACAGTAAGCTTTCTATCCTTCAATAAAAAGTTCTCACCTATTCTACTTAGAATTTTTTGTTTTTGCAGAAAGTCTGGCCCTTTTATCACATCTAACGCCTGAAATGCCGTATTTAGGTACTCTTCCATCAGTTCTAACCATGTTTTCACGGAGTGGCTGTTATCGTTCGCTTTGCTGTCCATATTAGCTAAATTCTCGCCTAATCGCTCTTTTTGCTCAATAAATTCTTCTTTTGTTAATTCACCATTCGACCTCATATCAATTATTCGGTTTATTTGCTCTCTTATTTTTACTTGTTGTTGACTGATGTATTGATATTGATCTTGTATCTTTTCCATCTGTTCAGAATTTTTTGCTCTAACAAGTTTCATTCCTAATTGCCATACTTCTTTATCAATCACTATTGATCCAATCGTTTCATAAAGCATCTTTTTTAATGTTTCGTCAGTAACTGGCATTTCGTTACACCCACCTCTTCTATGTGTGCAGTGGTGATAAACAAATAATTTCTTTTTATTTAGTTTTTTTAGTATTTTATTTTTAAAGCTCGTTGTAATAGAACAACCACACAACCCGCACTTTATAAGCCCTAAAAACTCTTTATTCCATATTGATTTTTTTGGTCTTGTCCTATCTTTTAGCTTCTCTTGGACCAAATCAAACAAACCCTTCGAAATAAGTGGTTCATAATGCCCTTCGCATAATTCGCCATTGTTTAAGAAAAAACCGTAGTAAGTTGGTTTTGTCAGTATTGAATACAGATGACTTTTCCCGATTTTTTTACCATTTTTTGTGCGTAGTCCATCTTGATATAAAGTCTCACTTATTTCTCTCAGAGAATATAAGCCTGTACTCGCTAATTGAAAAGCTTTTTGTATATGTAAGCTTTCAATAGGATGAGGTGCTATATTTCGTTGACCACGTTCTCCAATACCAACAAAGCCAACAATTGCGGGTCGTGGATACTCTTTTCTATCATGAATCTTTCTACTTAAACCCCTTCTCACGTTTTGACTTAAATTTCTTGAATACTGGACCGCCATACCAAAGTGTATCTGAAGTATGAGGTGATCGCTTTCTTGTGTGTAACAATCTCCTGTTGCAGTTCTTATCTCTTTAATTGACCCATCCTGAAGCATTTGAAGAAGCTTTCCACCCTCCTCCGGGTTTCTACATAATCTATCGGGCTTCCACGTAAGAATTGCGTTCGCTTTTCCTTCCCGTAAGATAGATATCATCTTATTAAACTCAACTCTCACATTTGGCTTAAAGGACGTTTTGCTTTCTTCTAATTTAGCGACAACATTTAAGTCTTCTTTAACAATAATCCTGTCGCATTCGGCGTTTTGATCTCTAATAGATAGAGCTTGCCGTTCTTTTGATTCTGAAGATTTGCGAGAGTACCGTACATACTTAAGTAGCTTCATTTCCATATGATTTCAGTCTATATAATTAGTAACTTTAGAGCAATAGAATCCAGTTCTAACATCGTACACGCATCCTCAAAAACTCAATATCTTTTGAATTTATACTTATTCATAAAGTAACCTCCTTTCTTTCGTACAGGATATTTAGTATTTTCTTTTTCATTGATATCAGATAGCGTTGATCTTAAAAGTCTCTCGGCGTTTTGGACCCCAATCTTATTCACCACATTAAGATAGCAGGCATAATTTTGCAAATCTCCCAATGTAATAGCTATTTTTTCTGCGAGTTGTGTTTGGGGTGTGTTTGGTATAAATTTGGTCCTATCAAGAGCGTATTTATTTTTTTTAGTACGAGTACCGTTATTATCGTTAATATCGTTATTAGATACTTTATCTGTATTACCGTTATTAACGGTGTCATTTCTTTTTTTAATAAGTTCGCCTATTGTTTCCATATTCATTTATTGCAGAGAAAATTCTGCTTTTTAACCTCTGTATTGTTTCGTAATATTCCCTTCCATTCACTAGAAGCTCTCCAAAGAAAAATTGATTAGATAATTGCTCACACTTTTCTTTGTTACTAAATACAAACCAACAAACACTTCCTTCCCTGTCAATTCTCTTAATTACTTGTTTTTTTAGAACTAAAATTCCTGACTCCGCTAAATCTTTTGTTTTATATTCCTCTTTATTGTTTATCTCCATTTGTTGATATTGTTGAATTTATAAATAAATCGCTACTTTTTAGCTTCAGAAAATTGAATATTTCTATTTGATAGTAGTTTAATGAGGGTGTATAGACCCTTAGCCTTGAGTGGTCTTTCTTTCCATAGTGGACAACAAGTTATGTTACATTTGGTTACTTCTTGAACTTGGCAGTTGCAACATTCAAGGCATTTTAAGTAGATTGTCTTCCGGAGGACTTTGATTTGTTTTTTAAGATTGAGCTTATTTGTTTTCATATTTTTCTTTCCATTTAAATTTACATATCTCCTCAACAACTATTGATAAATTTTCGGCAATATCTTCCACTTCGTTATCGGTAAGTAATCGTCTATAGCGAGGTTCAAATACTTTTCTTACCTCTAACTTATGATTTTCATTTAAATAATTTTTCATCCTAATAGAAGATTAGCATTGTCACGACAAGCCAACAATGGATGTGGGAAGGGTATGAGCTAGTCATGAACTAGCTCTCAGATAGACGTATTTAATTTAGGCTTTTTAGGAGGTATTTGTCCCCCGAAGGAAGAAAGAGTTTAGATAATTTTCCTCTCATCTGCAACTTTTCTCTTATTTCGCCTATTATTTGATAAATATCTTGCGGAGTTAATTTTAAGGTTAATGTCTCTGATGTGCCACCATGATAAATTTGAAATATTTGTTTGAAAGAGAGTATATGTGTGGGTTCTTCAATAAAGGCCTTAAAAACCCTAAATAAACCCTTATCTGTGTGAAAAACACAACTACTATCAAGACAGTACGCTTTTCCTGTAAAGGTGTGAAGACTAAATATTTCGTAATTTCTAATTAAAGAAGAATCTTTTATCCACTCAACATGTTCTCTAAATCTATCCATGTCTATTTCTTCAACTTCGATAACTTTATGTCCATCATCTACGCTCTTTTCATACTTACTCATACTTATTTCATACTTACCAATAATGATTTTTTCCTTAATAAGAAGCTTAATGTATAAGTTATCAGGCGTTTTCTCACATTTATTAATCTCCTTGTCATAATCTTCTAAACTGAGTTTATATGCTTTATTTAAAGCTATATCGTAGCATTTATATATATTTTTAGGATAGTAAATAAATTTGCCTTTACTTATTTTTGCCTCTTCATATATCTCCAATACGAGAGCACTAACATTTGCATCTTGGAGCAAAGATCTAAAAATATAAGGAATGTCAGATTTCTTTTTTTTCATATTCATCTACCTAATTATATAGAATCAATTCAAAGGAGATCTTTTGGAGATACTTTTAGTGCTCTAGCTATCTTATGGATATTATCTATCGAAACGTTCTGTTCTCCTCTTTCAATCGCACCGATATAAGTTCTGTGTAAGCCAGCCCGAAATCCAAGTTCTTCTTGAGATATTTTGAGCTTGTGTCTGATTTTCCTCATCCTTTTACCGAATAGTTTTCTGGTTGGGGATATTTTCATGCCCCAATGATGCTAGTTATTGCCTACAATCTCTACAGTCTATAACTAGCATTTTGTAGCTAAATTGACTATAATCCATATGGTATGTAAGAATGGTCATTACTATATTAAAAACATACCTTTATACCTATGACAGATCCAAACGACATAAAATCAAGGGAGGAATTGGTTGATGATTTGAAATCCGAAATTCAGGCTCTTGGTATCAATATAGAGCATTCATTGTCTGGTATGAAACTGTTGTCGATAGGCATATTAATTTTAGGGATAGTTGCATTAGCTCATTTTTGGTAAAAAAGTCATAGTATTAGTTAGAAAAATTTCAAAATACCTTCAAGGCTTAGCCTCAAAATGAACTACAAACCTAGTTAACTGTTAACCTGCAACCTGGTTCAACTTTGACTTGCAACCTAGTCCATTTCGCAATATATATGTCATTAATGCAGTATAGGCTACTATAATTTAAATAGTGAAAAATAAACCGAAAAATCAACACTACGTTCCACAATGTTATCTGAAAGCGTTTTCAACACCTGACACTATCAATGATGAAGAACCGCTTATATGGATCTTCCCAAAGAATGAACGAAAAGGTAGATTGGACAAAATTAAAAATGTGTTGTTTGCAAAGGATTTATATACTCTTGATATTGGTGGTGAGAAGGATTATTCAATTGAAAATAGTTTAGGAAATATTGAAGCAGAATATACAACAGTTTATAGAGAGAAGATCGCTAAACGACTCCCGTTAAGTAAAAAGGATCATACTGTTCTATGCATATTTATAGGAGCTCTTATGCAACGGACATTAAGACATAAGGACTCTGTCGAAAAATTCCTAACTGAAGTGATAGAAAAAATGGAGAAAATGGATGAGGCACATAACACTAAAAGCAAGATTGTTGAGGATTATAAAAAGCTCAAGCTAAATAGTCACAAATTAGGAATTTTTAAGATCCTTCCTGATATAGCTGATGTTCTTACAAAAATGAATTTAGCGTTTATGTGTATGGACAATACGTCCCCAGGATATATAACTTGTGATGATCCATGCATTATGTTTAACCCCGATTTGCAATGGCAAAAATTTTACGGATATGGTCTCGCTCAAAAATCTATTGAATTAAGCATCACTCTCTCTCCAACTACAATGGCAGTATTTAGTTGGCAGAACCTTCGGGGATACATAATGACAACAGACTCTAGAGTCCAAGACCACAATAGAATGGTTCGGCATCATGGCTATAAATACTTTCTCTTAAATAGGCCGAAGACAAAATTTATCTGGTTTAGTAAATATCCGTTAAGTCTAAAGTTTATGTTTCGAGTACTAAGGCATAAATTAGGTGAATTAATTTTTAGGATTAAATACCTATGGAAGATGAGAAATTACTAAAATACGGAGTTTATTTAATGAACACCGGCAACAAACAGGAAGCCATGAAGGTTTTCACGGTTTTGGAGGGCTCAAAAGACGATGGGTACAAACTTCAAGCAATTGATGCGTTACTATCACTTCTGGATCAAATTAAAGATTACAAAGTAACTGTAACTCTTTGTGACACTGCAATTAGAATCTCTGATTCTCAAAAAAGAATGGATAACCTTGCTTATTTTCAAATGAGAAAGGCAAGTACCATTGCTACTAAAGTAGGAGGATGGAAGTACGTAAGAAAAATGTTTAAATTATCACCAGATTGGTTAAATTTTTCAACTGAGGAAGAAGAAAATAAATACAAAGCCTTGGATGATAAGATTCAACATGCAGAACAGGAAATTGATAAGTTATGTTCCGACTCATTGAAAAACGCAAAATTAGCTAACAATAAAAAACTACTTGGAATGATCTATCTTTATCGATCTCCCATATGGAAAAATAGGTACTCTGACTTAAAAATAGAGAGGATGTTGAGATCTGTACTATTTTTACCTCATAGTCGCTTAAAAGATATGTTGGAATATAGTAAGAAAGACCTAAAAATGATTGACCGTTACGATGGGGATGCGATTTCCGACCTAAAAACAGCGATAGATATCTTCAAAGAGGTTGGAGATAATGATTCTATTTCTTATTGTTTAAATAATTTAGCAAATCATTACCTTCATTCTTACCGGTATATAGAAGCTTTTATTACACTTAAAAAACTAGAAAATAGTATTAAGGGTACAAAAGATCAAGAACTGCTTAGGAATTTTAAAATGCTGAGAAGCCGCCTTTTTACAAGAAATAAGGATATCCCAAACTATGTCAATGAATACAAAGATTACATGACTGAATAACTCGTAAAAATCAATATTGGTATTTTTGTTATACTTCAGCTAATGGACGAGATTGCCAAAAGTTTAAACGAGTCAATAGAGGGTTCATATATAGAAGCGTTTAAAGACCCACTGGTGGATTTATCTCAGATTGCTCTAGATGAATTATTAAAAAGCGACCTCTTAAAAGAGATACCTGTCGTAAAAACATTGTTGGCTATTCCTGCTACTTGGAGAGGCATTTCAGATTATCTACTAATCAAAAAAATACTTGAATTTCTATTTCAACTAAATTCAATTAGCTCTGAAGAAAAAAGTAAATTTCTTAAATCACTAGAAAGTCATGAAAGAGAGAAAATTATTGGACAATTAGTGCTGGTGCTTGAAAAACATGAGTCATATGAAAAATCAAAAATACAAGGAAAGCTGTTTAAGGCTTTAATTAAAAATAAGTTAACAAATATAGAGTATTTTGCATTAACTTATGCGTTAACCATGCTTAATACTGATAACTTAGAAAGGTTGGTTAACTTTTATATAAAAGTTCAACCTGGCACCTCTCCGGAAATGGATGCCTCTTTGCTTTACAACTTTGTATTTTTGCAGTTAATTAAAGTTGATAATTCCTCCATTGGTACGTGGGGCGGAGGTGGACCACAGTTCAAACATAATGAACTTGGTAAAAAATTTATTGATGCAATTCAAGATTAATATATGAACGGAAATAAACTTAAAATTATTAAGGAACAACCATTGATTGGTAGAGTTGTTAGAAATAAAGAAGATCTTGTAACACTCACTTCCCTGCTTTTTAAAAATATTGCTGGGCAAATTGCTGGTATAGGCATATTAACAGGAACTGCCGCAGATTATTATCAAGAAAAAGTTTCGCAAAAAAGACAAGAAGAATTGGATTCTTGTATAGGAAAAATTCATGAACGTTTAGATGGGATAGAAATTAAACAAGAGGCTGTGGATTATTTAGAAAATTCATTACTTTTTAGACTGGAAGAAATAACTCAGAAACTTCTAACAAACCCTGGCAAGGGTTTTGACATACTTCTAGCAGAATACGTTTCTTCAGCCTTAAAAGATTTAGATTCATCATATGAAATGAAAGACTTAGTATTAAGTTCTTTACTGTCAATTGACAGTGTTGACGTTAGTGTGCTCTTACAAATAGATAAACAATTTAAACATTTACTAAGTCAGGGTAATAAACGAGGGGCAAGTTTTGCAGATATCGTAACGTTGATGGATCCACAACACATAGACGGAATCATAATCAGTAGATGTATACAGCGATTGGAGTCACAAGATTTAATTCATCCTTTAAATACAAATACAGCAACTGTTCAAGAACTTCCGGCTCAACAAGAATTACTCGAGGGAAAAAAGAGCCCGCAATATTACTCACAAGGTGGGTTTGTTATATCTGCATTTGGAAGAACCTTTTTGAGATTTCTTAAACTGAGTGATTAAAGTAAAAAATACTTCTAAATTTATAACTAAATTAAACGAATAAATGTTGGCTTAATGAAAGACGTTGTTATAGCTTTGATATAATCTACATAATATAAATTACTGAGTTTATTATGACAAAAGTTAAAGACCTTGCAAACGATAGCACGCTTATTGTTATAAACGGAATAGCCAGCTCAGATGATAGGAGTATTGAAATAGAGATTCATAAAGATACAATACTAAAAGATGAAATGGCAATCAAAATCCTTAGAAAGGCTATAGGAAAACTTGAAAAACATGAATATGAAACTCATATTTAACTTATATACCAGTAGGTAATTGAAAAGTTAATTGTTTCTAGTTATAAATTTATAAGATGATTATGGATGAGAAAATAGATCAAGAAATAAAAAATATTCTATATGATTTACAAAAAGCTCATGAAAAATCAGAAAAATTCTACGGAAAACAATTAAATCAAAACGAACCAATAATTCCGGTTAATATAATGGAGATGGCTCTTGCTTTTGATAGTGAAGAACGATTGATAATTGAACTTGATCTTGCTTATATTAAAAAATATCCCAACTTATATTCACAAGAACAAAAAGATTTCTTAATTAAAGAACATAAAAGACTAAAGGATAGAGTCCGAGCTTGGCAAAATAAACAGTTTCCAAGTCAACGAGAAGAATAAAAAGTTCCCACATAGTCAACCAGAGCCAACACGTCAGTACGATAAGCCGAATTAAGGAGGATGTCATACGGTTTTCGGTAGGTAATAATAAGCTTTTCGTCTTTTAATAAAAAACTGTCAACCAATTAGTTTATTATTAATTTTCTCTGATTATTATGAAAAAATCATATTTAGCACAAGGAGATTTTGTGTATAGACATAATCCAGTTCCTGTCTTTGTAAAAGCACACGGCTCAGTTATGGAAGATTTGGATGGCCATAAATATTTTTGTGCGGAAGCTGCAAATGGTACTACAGGCCTCGGATTTGATAATACCATTATTCAAGATGCAATAAAAAAGATGGAGGATATTCCGTCGATTCCATCATTTTGTGAAACTTCATTACGTTTACAAGTAAGCTCAAAGCTCGGAAAAAAAATAGAAAGCATTACCGGCAAAGAAGGAAAAGTTGCATTTGAATTGGGTGGAGCACAAGGAATGGAGTTAGCTCTTCGCATTGCAAAAGCAAATAATAAAAAATCTCAGTTCGTTGTTTTTGAAGGTGGATATCATGGCCGCTCTATATATACTGCTCAATTGAGTGCGAGTCATAGATATCGTGCAGCTATGGGTGATTGGAGAATTCCAGTAGTTCGATTGCCCTATCCAGATTATGAACAAAGTGGTTCTACTCTTGATAAAAAAACATGGAAAGAACAATATATAGCATATATTAAAACTCTCCTTACTAGAGAAACTGGTGGGATGATTCGAAAAGGAACAGAACAAGATGTCTGCGCTTTGATACTCGAGCCACTTTTAAATGCAGGAGGTATTGTAAAGCCCGATTTAGATCTTATAGATTTTCTCGTTACAGAGTTTCGTAAAGCAGGAGCACTTATAATTGTTGATGAAGTATTCACTGGATTTTACAGAACTGGGAAAATGTTTGGCTTCCAGCACTATAGTTTTGTTCCAGATATATTTGTTATGTCAAAAGCCATTTCAAATGGAATAACTCCTCTAAGTTGCGTTTGGGCACAAGATCCCCTTCTATTACCTACGCATTTTACCCCAGGAAGTCACTCCGCTACATTCATTAATCAACCACTTGGACTTGCCATTGCAGACACAGTATTTGACAGATATGAGTCTTGGAAAACTATTGATAGCGATATAAAATCTCTTGAAAAATTCCTTAAATCAACAATTCAAGAAGTTGTAAAAACTTCTCCTCTCGTTACAAGTGGGTTTGCACTTGGTGGAGTTGGGCGACTTCTTTTAAAAAAAGACATTGCTGGAAAAATACTAGATATAGCAAGTACTATTGCATGGAAAGATCCAGTAGGAGGTGTTCATGGCCTTATTCTTGCAAGTACTGGTATGGCATCCAATGTTATCGCCTTTAATCCACCACTTAAAATGAGTAAAGAGGACATGAAGATAATGCGAATACTTCTTTTGAAGACGTTTGAGAAGGCAAATTCACTTTCATCGACTTTATGAGTAACACCTGCCCCATCTATACGCCTAAAAAGGGTAAACCGATGAACGTCATTGTGTTTGCAAGTGGCGGTGGGGGCAATCTCAAAGCTGTGATTGATGTATCAATAAAGAAACCCTGTCTTATTAAGGTTGGCCTTGTTGTTACTGATAGACTAGGTATACCCGCCATAAATATTGCAAAGTCCTTTGGTATTCCTGTTTTTGCGTATGACTTTGAGAAGACATGTGGTGTTTGGGCGCAGTGTAAAAAATCTGAAAAAACTGCTCATCAATATTCAGCTTGCGCTAGAAGTTTTCACGACATGGTTTTAAAGAAAATACAAGAATTAGAAGAAAAAAACAAGGAGACATTTGATCTTATTGTTTTATCATATCATCGATGGATATTTGGTAATCTCCTCGCGTATTTTAAAAACAGAATTATAAATCAACATGCTGCAGATATCACAGTTATGAAAGATGATAACAATAAGGAAAGAAAATATATTGGCATTAACCCAGTATTATATGCACTCCAGGCAGGCGAAAAAAAAACAAGAACATCTACCTTTCTAGTACAAGATGGCTATGATAATGGAGAAATACTCTGCCAAGGTCCTTGGGTAGAATATACTGGCGTTTACCCACCTTCAAAAAAAGCCGCATATGATCATGAACTAGTTCAAAAAAAAGAAAGTGATTGGCCATCTCTTACATTTGCAATTGAAGGTATTGCCCAAGGTTATTTTTCTTACTCCTCTTCGATACAACATCCAGATGGCTGTCAAACAATTTATTATAAAAATGTAAAGCTTCGTTATGAGGGGGTTGATTTATCGATTATTAATTCTATTAGATAACAATGTCTACATCATTATTGAGCGGGGCAGATGCTTTAGTTGAATTATTTAAAATGGCGGGTGTGAAATACGCATTTGCATATCCAGGTACATCTGAATTGGCACTTTGTGAAAGTATTCTTAATTCTGGAACTATTTTACTTATTAATGGGAGAGGTGATAAAGAAGCTGCATTTATGGCAGCTGGAGGGAGTATCTTTACTCCCCTAAAAAGCATAGCTATACTACATGGTGCACGTGGCTCCACAAATGCCGCAGGAGCAATTGCTGATGCGCGACGAAATGAAATGGGAACTCTCTTTGTTGTGGGGATGCCATCAACCTCTTCTACTTCATTCCTTCCACCACATGGGGAACTAAATCTCATACAAAATATTGGTGCCTTTGCGAAATGCCATTTTGATCTTGATCAAGCACCTAGAGATTTAGACACCCCGCAGGAAAGAATGCAAAAAATAAACATTTTTATACGAACAATTATTAACAGTATTAATGCAAGTATATCTCTTCCCTATGGCCCAGTTATACTTGGCATTCCTCAAGATAGCGCGGAGACAAAATGGATACCTAGAGATGCAGTGGATCCCTACGGGTGCCGCATTCGCTTTACCCGTAGCTCCATAAATCAGA
>JAVHQB010000055.1:0-2246 GCA_036170905.1 Minisyncoccota bacterium
CTTTTTAGGTAAACAAAAACTCTTGCTGACGCGAGAGTTTTGGGACAACCCCTTTGGTATCTTTATGACTTTGCGAACTCCTTCGCCTCAATAGTATTGATTATCTATTATCCTCTGATTCTTTCTGAAAAAGGAGCAAGTAATAATTGGATTGGTATTTCCGCCTCGATTGCCACCGGAGTTTTATTATTTATTCTGCCTTATTTAGGAGTTTATTCAGACAGGACAGGCAGAAGATTATTTCTTATTAGAATCAGTTCCGCCCTAATGGTTATCTCTCTAATTATCATGGCTTTTCTTGTTAAGGGGACGGCGATGCTTAGCATCCCTATGCTAATTATTATTTCTTTATTGTATATATTATTCCAAGTCTGTTTCCAAGGTTCGTATGTTTTCTATTCAGCAATGCTGCGAAGTTTAACTAGTGTTGAAAATAATGCGCATGTGTCTGGCGTGGGTTTAGGATTAGGACAATTAGGTAATGCCATAGGAGTAGCGGCGATTGGATCGATTATCGGTACATCATTTATCCTTTTTGGTCTTAGCGGAAAACCGTTATCTTTTTTAATCGGCGGACTTATATTTGCTGCTATATCTTGGCCATTTTTAAAACAGAAAGAAGTAAAAAATAATTTAGAAAAAATTAGTTTTTCTTATTGGGCATTTATTAAGAGAATTAGTTCAGAAAAAAGAATATTTTCATTCTTAATTGGCTACTCACTGTTATCAGACGCTATTTTAACATTTCAACTATATTTGACCATATATATTAAGAAAGTTTTTATTCTTTCCGATCAGTTAGTGTCTTACGTGGCGATTGGGGGTTTATTGCTTACAGTCGTTGGCGGATTTTTGGCGAATAAATTTGCGAAGAGATTAAAGAATAAAGAACGCGCTTTAATTCTATCCAGCGTTTTGTACGCGATTTGTTTCGGTCTCTGTGCTCTAATGCCACGAGTAATAATTATTGTTTTTTCGACAATTGCTCTAAGCGGTCTGGCTTATGGTTTGGTGTTCTCGTTAGCAAGGGCAGTTTACTCGGAAATTTCACCGGCCGACAATCAAGGAGAATTTTTTAGTGTTTTTACGGTCTTTGAGCGAGCGGCCTCAGTCATTGGACCATTAGTCTGGCTATTAACTTTTTATCTACTTAGAAGTTTTGGCCAAAATATCCAATACCGCGGCTCTATAATACTACTCATGTTTGTTTGTCTGGGAGGCATATATTTTTTATGGAAGAGTAAACTTATTTTCAAAAGAAACGATGCGGTTAGTAAATAAAGAAATGCCTATTTAAATTTATAACCAAACTACAAAAAGAGCTCCAAACGAGAAGCATCATTTTATTGGTGTTTTTTGTTGTTTATTCACTAATTAAGGTTTGGCCGTAACGAGAATTGAAAAACTTTTATTTAAACGTTATAATTAGGTTATGAATAAAGAAGTTGTTATTAAAAAAACCGCAGAATTTGCCAAGAAAAAATTATCTGGCGAAGGCAGTGGACATGATTATTGGCATATTTATCGAGTTTGGAAAATGGCAGTATATTTAGCTAAGAAAGAAAAAGCGGATTTGTTTATTGTACAGTTGGCTGCGCTATTACATGATATTGCCGATTGGAAATTTAATGATAATGATAAAGAGGGGAGTGTTTTGTCTAGAAAATGGCTACAATCATTAAAAGTCGATGATAAAATAATCAAGCAGGTTTGCGATATTGTTGATGGGGTTTCGTTTAAAGGAGCTGGCGTGGTTAACAAAATAAAAAGTATCGAGGGCGTGGTTGTTCAAGACGCCGACCGGTTAGATGCTTTGGGGGCCATAGGCATAGCTCGAACATTCGCTTACAACGGTTTTAAGAATAGAGAAATATATAATCCAGATATAAAGCCTAAATTTCATAGAACCTTTGCCTCGTATAAAAAAAATAATAGTACGGCGATAAACCACTTTTATGAAAAGCTTTTACTCTTAAAGGATTTAATGAATACCAGAACGGCTAAAAAAATTGCCCAACATCGTCATAAAATCATGAGCCAGTATTTAAAAGAATTTTTTCGGGAATGGAATGCAAAGATGTAGAATTTATAGCCAAACTCCAAATTCCAAAAGGAACTTAATAATAAAAATAGACTAATATTAGTCTATTTTTTGTTATTACTGAAAATATATTTTAGTTGTGATTTATAAAATATTGTTAGCATTGCTGCAAAGGGGTTTACACTTTTCAAGGCTAAACTATAAT
>JAVHQB010000056.1:0-2243 GCA_036170905.1 Minisyncoccota bacterium
GCTGGTAAAATTATTAAACAATACGCTACCAAAATAAACGCAGATATCAGAAGTGGTCTTTTCTTTAAAAATCCTAAATTAATAGAAGCCTATCATAATACTTTAAAAAATAAAGGAAATCTCCATATTTTAGGATTACTCACCACTACTCCTATCCACGGAGACCTGGACCATCTTATCGCTCTTACTAAAGCTGCTTTTGAAAACGGCGTTCAAACATCCTATTTAGACCTATTCTTAGATGGCCGAGATTCTAGTCCTAAGAATGGTTTGATTTTTTTAAAAGAATTGCGCGATAAGGTTGCACCTTATGGAGGTGTTATTAATACCCTGTGTGGTAGATTCTTTGCTATGGACAGGGACCAAAACTGGAGCCGCATCAAGATTTGTTATGACAATCTCACGGGAACTAAAACCCAACCAGTAAAAAACTGGGAAGAATACCTGAAGGCCTGCTATAACAAGGGAATGAGCGATGAGTTCATAGATCCCGCTTCCCTAGAGTCCGAGAACTCTCCTCGTTTTATCGGTAATAACGATACTCTAATTTTTGCCAACTTTAGAGAAGACAGAATGAGACAATTATTTGGAGCTTTCTCTCTCAGTAATTTTAACTATTTTGAAACTAAAAAATTAGCAGGGCTTAGTCTAGTGTCAATGATTAAGTATCACCCAGACTTTACCACTCCCTATCTCTACGATCCAGATTTAGTGGCTAACCCCTTAGCGCGAGTGCTTTCAGATAGTGGCAAACGCCAGCTTCATTTAGCTGAGTCGGAAAAATATGCTGCAGTTACCTATTTTTTTAATGGCCTTAAAGAAACTCCTTATCCCAGTGAACACTGGATAATTATTCCCTCTCAAAAAACCGGTCACCCCGAAGAATCCCCCGCCCTTTCCATTAATGAAGTTAATGACCGCCTTTTTCAAGCCATAGACGATAACATCTATGATTTCATAGTAGTGAATTACGCTAACTCTGATTTGGTGGCCCATACTGGTAATTTTCAAGCTGGTTTAGAAGTAGTAAAAATAATGGACGAAAAAGTTGACCAAACTATTGCCAAGGCAATAGAAAATAATTACGCTGTTATCGTTACTGCTGATCACGGAAATTTGGAGCAAATGATTAATCCCACTACTGGGGAAATAGACACTCAGCACAATTTAAACCAAGTGCCATTTTGGCTTATTGATCCTGAGTATAAACTGAAATCTCTCCGTTTTAGTTCAGAGAGCCAAAATAGAGAAAAACTGGCTATTGGGACTCTGGCTGATATTGCCCCCACTATTTTAGAGCTTATGGAAATAAATAAACCGCCAGAAATGAACGGGCAAAGTCTCTTGCCAATTTTAAAACGTAATAACTAAATTTTTTAATTGATATAGATACTTGTTTTTTAATTTATTAAATTTCTTTCGATTTTAAAAAATACAGAACCTATTTTTTAATTTAACTTATTAAAATCTTATTGATTTAAAAAATACAGAACCTATTTTTTAATTTATTAAATTTTTTCGATTTTAAAAAATATGAAAATTTGGATTCAAAGAATAATCTTACAAATCGTTTTGAACACGGCTGCTATTTGGGCTCTCCAGAAGTTTACAGTCTTGACATTTAGTGGAGATTTAGTTACATTACTAAAGTTTAGCGCTGTTATTGGCCTTATCAACATTTTTCTCAAGCCCATCTTGTCCCTCATTTCTAAGCCTTTAATTTGGATTACTTTTGGCTTATTCGCCATAATTTTAAACCTTATTCTTTTAGAAGTAACCATGCATTTTGTGCCGGGGTTAACCTTGACCCACGGGTTTAATAGCCTTCTTATTTCGTCTTTAGTGTTAGGTATCGCCAATGCTTTGGCTACTATTAATAAATAAAACCAGTTATGCCTATTGTCTCTCTTATTAAAATTGCTCTTATAATTTTAGGAGTTATTCTTGTTCTTTTAGTTATTCTTCAACAGGGTGAATCTGGCCTGAGTGAAACTTTTGGTGGACAGGGTAGCTTTCTTACTACTCGTCGAGGAGCAGAAAAATGGATTTTTACCACAACCATCATTATTGGTATAATTTTTGTAGGGCTTTGTCTGACTTTATTGAAAATAAAGTAAGTTGTGCCTTATTTCGAACACAGAGAGAAACAAGGTTCTGAACGAAGTGAAGGTTCTTATTTCGATTCGCCAGTCGGCGAAGAGAAACAAGGTTCTGAACGAAGTGAGGGTTCTTATAGTCACTAA
>JAVHQB010000057.1:0-2232 GCA_036170905.1 Minisyncoccota bacterium
GTGTGGCTATCTACGAAATTTTGAATATTAGCGAACCTATGCGCCTTTATATTCAAAAACCAGAGTTTGCTCTTGATGGCCTACGCATTATGGCTGCCAAAGAAGGTATGATTTCTATGTTTGAAGACGGTCTTAAAAAAGCCGAATTAGGCCAGACCACTGTAGAAGAACTCTTCAGAATCATTAAGGAGTAAGAGGCATCGGGATAAAGTCCAAAGTCTAAAGTTCAATCCGGTTCGCTTCGCTCAGGATCTCGACTGCTATCTCGAAGTCCAAAGCACGCCCCCACACCTATTAAAGATTAAACAGCTTTAGCTGTATTCTCTGTTTTTCTTCGAAAAACAAGAATCTTTGATAGATGTGGAGGTAAATCCAAATAAAATCTAAATAATAAAGAAAATTAAAATCACCCCGTCCACTATTCAATGGAGAAGGGTGATTTTTTATTGGTGTTTTTTCTTCTTGACAACAAAATATATCTTGCGGAGGCTTCGCTTCCGCGGCGGAGGTCTCGCCTCCGAAAACCCTCAAAAACTATTGACTTTAGCAGTCGGTTTAAAGATATAATAGAATAGATTAATTTTTTGTATTTAAAATTATTTTTTAATTATTTAATTAATTTAATAAATATATATGCGTAAAAAATATTGGTTAGCAGTTTGTGTCTTAGGCGGGATATTCCTCTTAGGAGTATTTGTGT
This sequence comes from Minisyncoccota bacterium, assembly GCA_036170905.1. Lineage (GTDB taxonomy): Bacteria > Patescibacteriota > Minisyncoccia > UBA6257 > JAVHQB01 > JAVHQB01. The sequence goes on from JAVHQB010000057.1 coordinate 701, forward strand.
ACCTAGGCGCAAGAATAATTCCCAATTTAATAGCTCAGAAAAAGTTAAGCGAATTAAAAACCAGCCTAATTAACGATGATAACGGAGGAAATACTCCCGTAGAAACTATAAAACTTTTTAAGGCCGCTTTAGAAAAAGGCGACTTGGAAAAAGCCAGTAAATATTTTGTTTATGAAAAACAAGTAGGAATGCTTAAAGACCTGCAAAATTTGGTGAGTAAAGGTGAAAAAACCATTTTGTTAAATTATTTAGATCAAGTTTTAGATGAAAAAAATCCCAAAAGACAGTACATAACAAACAGTCCTGATATGGTTACTATAAATATTTTAAGCGACAAACCGGACTTTAGAGAATTCTCTGTGGAACTAAGACGCCCGGGGAATGACATAACGGGCAGTTATAAAACTTGGAAAATCAAATCGATGTAGGTCATCGATTTTTTAGTACCTCATTTCTATCATTTTATGAAACATTTTACTTTTATTTTAGTTTGTTCTGTTATTATTTTTGCCCCTAGCCATTTTATTTTAGCCTATGCCCCTTTAACTACTCACTCTAGTTTAACGGAGAATATAGCAACTTTTTATAATTTTTCGGCATCCAAAAAGATTACTAATACTCAGATGGAATGGCTTGTGCAAGGTAGCCAAAATGAAGATAATGGCCTTAGGTGTTTAAATCATGCTTATGATCCCGTCTATAACAGAGGATGGCACCTTTCCTTTCCTAATATGGATATTGGTTATACTTCAAAGGAATGGTCCCAATCAGAAAGTGCTCAGATTAGCTTTGGGGCTATGGATTTTTCTGGTATAAAAGACACTTGGCAATCTCTTTGGTTGGGTCCTAATAATTTGGATAGTAATCAAACTTGGAACAAGGCTATTTATGAATATTTGAGTGGCCACGAGAAGGAAGCCTTTGTAGCTTTAGGACATGTTTTGCACTTAGTAGAGGATACTACTGTTCCTGCCCATGTAAGAGCCAATGCTCATCCGGATATTTTGGGAAAATATTCTTGGAGTGATTACGAAGAAAAGGCCAAGATTTACGATAGAGCTACCCTTAAAAATTATGCTACCTCACTACATAATCAAGGTTTAACCTCGTCAAAATTTGATAGTTTAAACAGTTTGTTTGATGATTTAGCCACTAAAGTTAATCATTATTATTATAGCGATGATACTATTAGAAGTGGCGAATATAAATATCCTCAGCCAGAATACGAGGGTCAATTACCTGAGGGTTATTTTGTTATGGGACAAGACTACAACGGGAATCCACTTCATTTAGCTTATAAACAATCAGGTGTGGGATATAGAGCCCAATCCGGCCTAGATATTTACACCCTTAATAATGACTTAGTTTTCAAAGATTACTGGCAGAGCTTATCTCCCCTAGCTATTTCTTATGGAAGCAGTACCATTGATTTATTTTTCAAAGAAGTTCAAAAAGCCGCTCAAGAAAAAGATTATTTGGCTAAAAACAATCAAAGCATTTTAACTAAATTAGCCGCTAATTTATTGAATTTT
>JAVHQB010000058.1:0-2174 GCA_036170905.1 Minisyncoccota bacterium
TCTTCCTGCCTGTCCGGCAGGCAGGAATTCTAAAACATTATTCACCGCCAATTGCCTAACTTTTATACCGTATTTATTTAAATTATTTATCAACCTTTCCGTTTCTAAAATCGCCATATCTTCAGGGATAGTTACCGCGATAAACTCACATTTATTTTGGTCCTTAAGCAATCCTTCTATTTTCTTTACCGTCTTCTTCATCTCCACCAAAAAATCATCACCTTCATCAGGATTATATTTCCCGGAAAAGCTCTCTACCATATACCTGTATTTCCAGCGCATTTTGGCTAAAACCTTAATCCATTCATCCAATAATTCGGGTAGGGTTAGAAGCCGAAGGGCATGGCCGGTAGGTGCGGTATCCACAATATATTTATCAAACTTTGCCTCTTCAATAAGGTCAACTATGGTTTTAAACCCCATTACCTCATCTATGCCCGGAATAGGCAAGGCGAAAATAGAGTCAATGTCTTCCTGGTCTAAATAAGTAGAGGTGTCAAAAATCTTCTTTATCTGAGCTTCATATTTTACCTTGAATTGAGAAAGAGCTTTTTGCGCGTTTACCTCCAAAACACTTAAATTCTTTACACCCTCTATGCCTTTTATCTGGTCTCCAATTTTCTGGCCTAAACTATCTGAAAGAGAATGTGCCGGATCGGTAGAAATAACTAACGTCTTAAAACCCTCTTTAGCTAAATAAAGACCTGCGCTTGAGGCACAGGTCGTCTTTCCCACTCCGCCCTTTCCGCCAAATAAAATTAACTTTAAAGCATCTTCTTTTAGTCCGGTTAATGCCATCCGTTATTTCTTAATTTTAATTTCTAAAATGCCATTTTTATAAGATGAGGTTAGGTTTTCCGCTTTTACCTTTACGGGGAGTAAGATCTCTTTATGATATTTCCTATCACCACTCTGGACTGAAATATCCAGGATGTCTTCTTTCAAATCTAATTTTATATCCTCTTGACTTACACCCGGCATCTCAGCATAAACCCTTATTTCATCCTTCTCATCAAAAACATCAGTAATCGGCTCTCTTTCCTCTTCAACCTTGGGCCCTTTAGGTGTTTTTTTGATATTACCAAATGGCTCAACAATGGGTTTTCCGCCTACAGCTGTCTTAATAGAAAAACCAAAAACTCCCTTCATGCCTTCTCTAAGATGGCTAAGATCTATTTCGCCTTCTTTTTTGATTTCACCGCCTGCCTCTTTTAAATCTGCCGCAAGGTCAACTAATTTCTCAATACCTTTAAATAAGCCACCAATGCCAAAATCAAAACCTATTTCTTCTTCTTTTTTTTTCTTTTCTTTCATCATGCCTTACCTCCTCGTATAATATGTTCTGTCAAAAATACCGCTATATTTTCTTTTTAGAAATAACACCTGTGCCTTTGCATGTTAAGCAGGGAAGCGTTTTACCTCGTTCTCTGCCTATCCCTTTACACGTAGGACAAGTTTCAATCTGCGAAGTCCCTACAGCAACGATACCTTTCCCCCTACACACGGTGCAGGTAAGAGTAGTCCGTGGATGTCTTTTTCCTGTTCCATTACAATAAGCGCAAATTACTGCCGGCGATTGGACATTTGCTTTTCCATTGCCGAGACAAACAGGACATTTTATCCCTTTTCCGGAAGCGATAAGACCCGTGCCTCTACAAAAGCCGCATCTATAAACATCCTTGGTTAAGATTTCACCTCTTCGCCCTATGCTTTGCTTATTCCATTCCATTATTCGCCAGCTCATTCTTTTCTCCCCCTTAATATTTTAATGACATTGCCTTCCACTCTTTTCCGGAAGGTTTTTCAAACTCATTTGTGGCTCTCTCTTTTCTTCCGGTTTCTGCCTTTTGCAATTTCTCCATCTCTTTATTGACATCATCGAGTCTTTTCTGAGTCTCGTTCTTTCTCTTGTCTAAAATATAGATTTCTTTTTCCAATCTATCTTTCTCTTTGCGCAGCATATATAGGTCAAGATAAGCTGAACTTTGCACCCTAGGGATAGACCTTTTGCTGCTTGAGTGCATACTCTTTATGCTTCGTAAACCGCTAATCTCTGATACGCCTTTCATCCTTCGACTCCTTTTATATTATCTTGCCAGGCTCTTTCCTCTTGCGGTTATCCTGCAAGATGAACGGGTAAAAAAACCAATGCAATCTTGTTTTTCTAAAGACCT
>JAVHQB010000059.1:0-2162 GCA_036170905.1 Minisyncoccota bacterium
GGAAATTATTTCGGGTATGATAACTCGGAGCAGGGGCTTTCTAATTTCAAGAGTGATTTGATAAGAATTAAAAATCGCTTGAAAAAAGAAAAAGAGAAAGTTAAGAAAGCTTTCGGTTACCATCATCCCGATCTAGACGAGAGCTTCTGGAAAGCAGGGAAAATGTCGCCCATCTTTCACTTCAAAGAAGGGGATGGAGAGATTTTTACCCAACAACAAGTAGAGGTTCTTGAACTTGATCAAGATTCCTACTAAAGAATTATTAAAAGCGCCACACAAATTTTGTGTGGCAATTTTAATATAATAATCGTGAGGTCCTCGCCTGCTCCCGAACTTACGTGAGGGCGGACAGGTTGCCTCACGATATTCCTTACAGATGGTTTGATCGGTACTAAGACCAAAGCAATGATGAATAAATAAATCATTAAATCTGGTCTTGACTTTTACAACAATATTATAGTATTATACAAATATATCTCCTGTTGCTTCGGTGGCAGGACGCGAAACCGCAACTTATGTTGCGGTTTCTGCATTTTGATAGTAATATATAAATATGAAGATTTATGTTTATATAGATGGCTTTAATCTATATTATGGTTGTTTGAAAAAAAGTAAGTATAAATGGCTTGATATAAATAAATTATCCAATTTACTTTTTCCCAAACATGATATTTGTAAAATTAAGTATTTTACAGCACTAGTAAAAATAAGAGAAAATGATTTTGATCATGATAAGCCTAATAGACAACAGATATATCTTCGTGCTTTAAAAACGCTACCAAATCTAGAAATTATAAAAGGAACTTTTCTGACACATTCTGTTTTAATGAAAAATTCGGAAGGAAAAGGTTATACAAAAGTAATAAAAACAGAAGAAAAGGGGACAGATGTGAATATTGCTTCCCACCTAATAAATGATGGATATAAAGGTCTTTATGATATGGCTGTTGTTATCTCCAATGATTCTGATTTAGTAGAACCAATAAAAATATTAAGAGAAGAATTAAAATTACCAGTTGTTGTTGTTAGTCCTTATGAAAAGAACACCATAGAATTAAAAAAGATAGCATCTTTTGTGAAGAAGATTCGTGAAGGAGTCTTAAAAGAAAGTCAGTTTCCCATTACTTTTTCTGATTCCATTGGTGAAATTACACGACCAGATAGATGGGGATAAAAGCTGTAAAGGAACTACAGAGATTCTTGAATGACAAATTGTCTCTCGGCTTAGTCGTAGATGGCAAGCTTGGTCCAAAGACTATAGCAGTCATCAAGAAATGGCAGAAAGCCAATGGCCTAGTATCCGATGGTCTCATCGGGGCAAAGACAAAGGCAATGATGAATAAATAATCTTGTATCTCCCTCTCCTTACTAAGGAGAGGGCAGGGAGAGGTTCTTAACAAAATACATCTCAAAGCAGCGTTTCGGTTTACCGAAACGCTGCTTTCTGTTTGATGTTTCGTATATATTGTGTTATTATCTATTTATGATTAAGTTTCAAGAAATTGAATTATTTTGGAAAAATCAGAGCAGGGAAGACTTGAAAACAGCTGAAGATTTGTTTTCTTTAGGCCGTTATGCCCCTGCACTTTTCTTCTGCCATTTGGTCTTGGAAAAGTTTTTAAAGTCAGTTGTGGTAAAAAAGACAAAGAATCACGCACCTTTGGATCATAATCTTACTAGATTATCTGAACTGGCAGGAGTTTTATTTGGAGAATATGATATCCGTCTTTTAGCTGAAATAAACACTTTTAATATTAAAGGTAGATATGATGATTATAAATCAAATTTTTACAAAAAAGCGACGAAATCCTACACAAAGAGGTATCTTGATGAAACTAAACGAATAATTATATGGTTAAAAAAACAATAAATAAAAATATAATAGATACAGTCAAGAAATTTAGAACAGCTATAGAGACAGCTGGTATTCCTGTCGAAAAGATGATTTTATTTGGTTCTTATGCCAAAGGTACAGCTAGGACAGATAGCGATATAGATATTGCTGTAGTTTCAAAAAAGTTTGGATATGATGATATTGATGAGATGCAAATGCTTTGGAAAGAAACACACCTTGTAGATTCAAGAATTGAGCCATACCCACTTTCTCCTCGTGATTTGAGAGAAGGTTTTTCTCCAATAGCTTACGAGATAAAAACATACGG
>JAVHQB010000060.1:0-10470 GCA_036170905.1 Minisyncoccota bacterium
TTAAGTGAATACTTAAATGTTCAAATTTCTAAAAAGAATTGAAATCTAGGATTTGATTGCAGAGAGTCCATCAAACTTTTCACATAGAGTACTTTGGGCATACTTAGTATAAATTTAGTAATATTCCAAACTCCTCATTTAAAATTTAATAATTTAGATTTGATTTAAAATTTAAAATTTAGCCTTTAAAATTAGATGAGCATAGAAATAAATAGAGTTGTAAAGCTTGAGCCTTCTGTATATAATAAGTCATAAACATATACTAATTATTTATGGCACGAATTTTCATTGTTAACTCTCAAGGGGAGACGGAAGTGTTCTCACCTAAAAAGGTATGGCGTAGCGCACGAAGAGCTGGCGCTACACCTCGTCAGGCGCAAGCGGCCGTTGAAAAAACGACTCAGCAAGTTGTTGAAGGAATGTCTACCCAAGATATCTATACCATTATTCTTGGTGTTTTAGGAAAGGAATCACCGCTTGTGGGAATGAGGTTAAACCTCAAAAAGGCCCTGCAATCGCTTGGCCCCACGGGCTTTCCTTTCGAGCGGTATATAGCTAGTCTTTGGAGATTTTATGGATACAGTACTAAAACCGGTATAATGTGGAAAGGAAAATGTGTTCCCCACGAGGTGGATGTAGAAGCGCGCGAAGGTCAAGACACCGAACTTATTGAATGCAAATACAGGGCTCAAGCTGGAGGCAGGTTGGATCTTCATGACCTTATGGCTTCTTGGGCCTATTTTTATGATATTGGTTTGGCCAATAAAGCCGGCCACCTGCATCCGCTTGTGATTACGAATAATAAGCTTACTAGCGAGGCAATTGCTTATGGCGAGTGCATGGGTTTGAATATGATAGGCTGGCGTTACCCCAAAGATAGAGGCCTTGAGTATATAATAGAATCTAACAAATTATATCCTGTTACTATTTTGCCATCTTTTAAAGGCTATGTAGCAGAAGTGCTGAAGAATAAAAACATTTTAATGGTAAAAGATCTTTTGACTATAAACCCGCAACAGTTAGTCAAGGGGCAGCACCTCACTCAAACTTCAGTTGATCAATTATACAAAGAAGCGAGACTAATAGTTGAAGGTAAGTAGGTGTGCCCAGAATTTGGAATATGGAATCTGGAATTTGGCAAAAGAGTCCAGAAATTCATTCTAAATTCTAACTCCTAAATTCCTCCCTTAAAATTAAGTAATTTAATCATTTATTAAAAATTTAAAATTTAGCCCTTAAAATTTATAATCCCATGGATTTGATAACCCTTGACGATTTTAAAAAAATAGATTTGAGAGTAGCTACTATAAGAACAGCAGAAAGAGTAGAGGGTTCAGACAAATTAATCAAACTATCTATTGATTTGGGTGATGAAATTCGCCAATTAATAGCCGGAATAGGAAAACAATATGAGCCAGAACAGCTTTTAGAGAAACAAATAATTGTTATTGCTAATTTGGAACCACGAATGCTTATGGGTTTAGAAAGCCAGGGTATGCTTCTGGCCGCTCATGGAGAAAACGGGGAAGCCATACTTTTAGCTCCAGATAAATTGTCTTTTAATGGCAGCAGTATTAGTTAAATTAGATTACTTATGGTTGCCGAACAATTTGAAGTCAACGAAGAAATAGCTAAGATATTCCATCGCCTGGGCATTTTTTTGGATATGGAGGACGTTGATTTCAAGCCAGCCGCCTATCAAAGAGCGGCCGCTATTCTTAGAACCCTTAATCAATCAGTGGCGGATATCTATAGAACGGAAGACATAAAGGGATTAGAAGCTCTGGAAGGAATTGGCAAAAATTTAGCTTATAAAATAAAAGAGTATTTAGAAACAGGTAAGATTCAAGCCTATGATAAATATACTAAGGAGTGTCCTATTGATATAGATAATTTAGATGCTGTTCCGGGATTAGGGCCAAAAACCATTAAGTGGCTCTGGACGGAACTAGGAGTAAAAAACTTAACTGATTTGAAAGAAGCGGCCGAAAAAGGATTAGTACGCGATTTGCCGCGCGGAGGGGAGAAATTAGAACAGAATATCCTTAATAATTTAGGCCAGGTGGGAATGGCTAGTAAGCGTTGGCTCTATGCTGAGATCCAACCTCTTGCCGAAAAAATTCAAACTCAACTGGAAACTGTTCCAGGTGTTACTAACCTTACTGTGACAGGTTCTTACAGGCGGAGAAAACCCACTATTGGCGATTTGGATTATGTAGCTGTGGCCCGTGACCCTGCTACAGTTATGGAAGTCTTTACTCATCTCCAAAACCCAAAAGTAGAAAAAATTATTAGCCATGGTAAAACTCGCTCTTCCATAAGGTTAGCTGATGGAATAGAGATAGATTTAAGGGTAGTGGACAAAAAATCTTATGGTGCCGCTTGCCAATATTTTACTGGTAGTAAAGAACACAATGTGGAACTCAGAAAAATTGCTATAGCCGAGGGTTTAAAATTAAATGAATACGGCTTATTTAAAGGCCTCAAACAGGTCGCTGGTGCTTCGGAAGAGGGGATATATAAAGCATTGGGATTACGTTATATAGAGCCAGAGTTAAGAGAAAATACAGGAGAGCTAGAATGGGCCCAAGGCAGAAAAAAATTGGACCTCATTATTTTAAAAGACCTCAAAGGAGATTTGCATATTCATTCTGATTGGGATGGTGGAAAAGAATCTATTAGCGATTTGGCCGAATATGCTCGCCTAAAAATGGGCTATGAGTATATAGGAATTTCTGACCATACTAAATTTTTAAAAATAGAGCATGGTTTGGATGAGGAGCAATTAATGGCTCAGAGGCTGGAGATTCAAAAATTAAATTCCAAATATAAGGACAAGCATATCAACTTTACTATTCTGCAAGGTTGCGAAGCCAATATCTTAGGAGATGGTTCGGTGGATATTAATGACACGATTTTAAAGCAATTAGATTACGTTATAGCTGGTCTCCATTCTCAACTTGATCTCTCCGAGGTAGATATGACATCTAGACTGATTGCAGCTATCAATAATCCATATATAGATATTATTTCGCATCCTTTTACTAGACTCGTTAATAGACGAATGCCAGCCCAAATTAACTGGCCATTAGTTTTAGCGGCCGCTCAACAAAGCCATACTATTTTAGAAATTAATGCCAGTCCACTACGCCTTGACCTGGAAGCCTCTAAAGTTAGGGATTCTAAAAGAGCTGGGCTCAAGCTTATTATTGATAGTGATACTCATGATTTAGAAGACCTGAATAGAATAGAATACGGAGTAAATGAAGCTCGACGCGGTTGGGCAGAAAAGAATGACATTATTAATACTTTTTCCCTGGCCCATTTAACTAAAGTTTTAAAAAGAAACCTTAATTAACTAATATAAAATTTCTATGCTCAATGATCCTGATTGTATTTTTTGCAAAATAATAAAGGGGGACATCCTCTCTAAGAAATATTATGAAGATGATAATTTTTTAGCTATTTTTGATATTCAACCCATTGCCCCCAACCATTTGCTAATCTTTAGCAAAAACCATTATACTAGCATCAAAGAGATGCCTAAAGACGAATGGCTATTTCTTCATGAGAAAGCCAGGGAATTGGCCGAGAAATTAACCGAGGAACTGCATGCCGATGGCTATAATTATATGATTTATAACGGAGAAGCGGCCGAGTCGGGGGTACCCCATAGACCGCATATTCATATTATCCCGCGTTATTTTAAAGACGGGTTGCATTTAGACCCACGTACAAATAACTAATTTAATTCTTATGGGCTCATCTCTCATTCCTTTTATTCTCAGTTTTAATTTTTTGGTTCCTCGATCCTCTTTTTGGCGTATTTTTTTGTCTTTTTCGGGAAATATCTTTGTATATTTATCCGGAATAATTTTTCTTATACTTGCCCTAAGAATAATTTTAGTAGTCATTTATGCTTACTCCAAATATTGGAAGAAAAGAGAAATCTGGACCATAGAAGAGGTTAGAAAAATGGCTAGTGACAAGGGAACCCAATTACCGTTTTTTACTATTTTTATTCCCGCTAAAGATGATAGCGAGGTAATAGCGCCTACTATAGAAACCTTTTTAAATATCAATTATCCTCGAGATAGATATGAAGTCGTTGTTGTTACTGATCAAAAGGAAACTTTAAAAGCCAGGGAGGGCGCTATTACTACCCAAACGGAAGTAAAAAGAATGCAGGAAAAATACAAAAATAGCCAACCGGATTTTCACCTTTGGCATTACGATGTACCTTATGATTTTAACGGTGAAATTTCTGGGCAATGTTTGGGGCACGAGATAGCCTCTACCAAGGGACGCGCTTTAAATTGGGCAATTACAGAGTACGAGAAAGAATCCTTAAGAAAACCAACTTTTTACGCTTTTTTTGATACGGATGCCCATCCTAATAACCAATCATTTTTAGCGGTAGCCAAAGCTTTTATTTCAGATAATTCTAAAAGAGTATTTCAGTTGCCTGTTTTCCAAGTGAGAAATTTTTGTTCTATTTCTAATTTTTGTAAATTAGCGTCCATTGGACAAGCTTTTTCTCATCAAACCTTTTTACCCTATATGTTTCTTTATATGCCCTTTCTTGGTGGTACCAATTTATTTATAGAAAGAAATTTGATATTGGCTGTTAAAGGTATTAATCCCTATACAATTACCGATGATTTGGATTTGGGAACACGAATGTATTTACAGGAAGACGCCTGGCCTTATTATTTACCTTACCCATCATCTGAGCAAACTCCCGCCACCATCAAGATGTATATAAAACAAAGAAAACGTTGGGGGATGGGGCAGCTTCTAATGATATCCGACCTAACCAATTGGAATCGTAAGTTACCAAAAAATTTGGAGCATGTTCAAGATATTAAGAAAAAAATAAGGCGCCTTTATTGGGCGTATATTTGGCATGGTCCTTTCCAATACCTTTCTTATTTTTTTCTTACCATATTAAGCCTAGTAGCCCTCACTTCCCGCACTGTCAATGTTTTTATTTCACTTTTCTCTATTGGTAACAAATGGGCCTATTTTAGTATGTCTAAAACGGCCTTCGGTTTTATTAGTTGGTTTATCTCTTATCTACCCATAGCCTTGATGCTCTACAGTGCAGTACTATTGATGGCTTATCGCCAATATATTTCTTGGCCAGAAAAAAGGATTTGGAAAAAACAAACCGTTTGGTGCTTGCTAGCGGAACTAACCTATATGCCGTTCATTTTGTTTCTTTACTCCTGGCCATATGTCTCTGGCTTTATAGATTATTATATTCTAAGAAAGCGTAACCCTCAATGGATAAAGACTCCAAGGACGAGGGAATAGGTTTATAAAGTTCATAAAATGCATCAAAAAACTACCCCGAAGGGTAGTTTTTGTTATCCCTAGTTCACCCTCTCCACGTAATCTCCAGTATCGGAATTGACCCTTATGATATCACCTTCTTTTATAAAGAGGGGGACATTCATTTCATAGCCATTTTCAAGTTTTACCGATTTCATAGCTCCATTAGCAGTATTTCCTTTTGTGGCGGGCATAGCTTCGATAATTTTCATTTCTACCTTAGGGGATATTTTGAAATCAAAGATTTTCTCATCAATGCTCATAAGGCTAACAGGCATCTTTTCTTTCATGAAGTGGATTCTATTGCCAGCTGTTTCTAACGGCATATTAATTCTTTCATTAGTTTTCGGGTCTTGAAAAATTAAGTTGTTTCTATCGTGATAAACATAAACAGCGTTTTTGTATTCTAAATCCATTTCATCAAACTGCTCTCCTGATTTAAAATTACGGTCCAAAACTTTGCCGCTAATAAGATGTTTGAGTTTTGTCTGAGCAAAGGAGGCGCCCTTGCCTGGCTTTACAAGAGAAATATCAATTACTTGAAAAGGTTCGTTATTCACTTTAATAACCATGCCCTTTTTAAAATCATTAGAACCAATCATAAGTAATAGTTTTACAATATTTTTTATATTTGACTCGTGGGAAAGTCTAAATATTCCTGCAAATCAGACAAGCCCAATAGTAGCATAAAAAGTCGATCTAGTCCAATAGCTATGCCACTTGTGGGGGGTAAACCAACTTTTAAAGCTTCTATTAAGTCCATATCTATGGGGAAAACCTCTTTGCCTAAATCTTTTCTTATTTTTTGTTCCCCCCGAAAGCGTTTTTGCTGTTCATCTCCATCCGTTAGTTCTGAAAAACAATTACCAATTTCCACTTCACCTAAATAAAACTCGAATCTTTCTGTCCAAAAACTATTTTTTGCCTTTCTTTTAGCAAGAGCGCTTTGTGGCAGGGGATAGTCGTAGATTATGAGAGGTTTATTTTTAGGAAAATTAGGTTCCAAATAATTTAGAAATACTGAATAAAAAAGGTCATTCCAATCATTTATTTTTTTGGTATCAATATTAAGTCGAGCTTTCTTAACCTCTCTTTTAAATTGGCTGACTGTTTGGCATTTGTTTAAATCAATACGAGCCCATTTTTTAAAAGCATCATTTACTTTGAGCTTTGGCCAAGGAGACTTTAAATTAATATGATGACCATTAAATTTTAAAACGGTGCTCTTCCCTAATGAATGATTAAGAGCTAAAACAAATCTTTCCAAGTCTTCCATTACCTTTGTATAATCGGCAAAAACTCTATACCATTCTAGAATGGTAAATTCAGTGTTATGATAGGGACTATTTTCTTCCTGTCCTCTAAAACTTTTGGTAATTTCAAAAATATCTCCTATACCGCTAGCGAGGATTTTTTTAATATTATATTCAGGTGAGGTAATGAGCCATCCTTGAGACGTTTTTATAGGGTCTAAAAATGGTTCCATGCTGGGAACCGCATTCAAGATGGGAGTAAAAACCTCGGTAAAACCTTCCTTGTCAAAAAAATCACGCGTAACTTTGGTAAGAACCGCTTTTTGTTTAAGAAGCTTAACACGATGAGGGTCGGTCACTCCTTTTTGCCAATTTTTTACATTTTTATTCCACCATTCTTCAAAATTAACCTCCGGTTCTTTAAGTACATTAAGGCTAGTTGCTTCAAAAATATAGCCGTTTTTTTGTCCCCTTAAAATAACAATAGAACCCAATGACAAAAGAGTCTTTTTATTTAATTTAAAAGCAATGACAGCTTCACCTGTTTTAAGGGTTCCTATTTTAGAAGCAGAATTATACTCTATAATTCGACCCCTTAAAATTTGTTCTGTATTTTGTTTCATTGGCTAAAATTTCCTAAGCACTATAGCCTAAATTTAATTTTTTGAGAAGTCGGACTATTGATTTTTTGCTTTAATCATTGTAATATACAAAAGTTCATCAAATAAGAATACAGCCCAGGAATTTAGAAGTTAGAATTTAGAAGAAAGTCTCAACCTCAGTCTATGTTCCATATTCTATATTCCAAATTCTTATTTGTTTAGTAAATTTGAAAATTGAAAATTGGTAAATTGAAAATTAAGTATTTGCGCCCATAGCTCAATTGGTAGAGCAGCAGCCTTTTAAGCTGTTGGTTGCAGGTTCGAGTCCTGCTGGGCGCACAGACTAGCAGTTCTTAAAGTTCATCAAGTTAATCAGGTAGATTTCGGGGTATGGATTCCACTTTAAAAACTTTACTTGTAGTAAGCAAAGCCGAACTATAAACTTTCCACTTTATAAACTAACGTGCGCGTCGATGTTTGACTTAGGAGCTATTAAATGTTATATTATCGTGACTCAATTTAGATAAGTTTGTTTCACCTATGTTGAACTCTGACCAAGAAAAACTAAATAATGATACAACACCTGGAGTAGCTGCTCAGAAGGCTGTTACTAATCTCAATTTAACTGGCATTGCCAAAGATATTTTAACGGCGCTGGCTCCTAAAAGCCAGGCTGTTTTAGAGATGCGTTTCGGGTTAGTAAACGATGAGCCCCAGACATTGGAATCTATCGGTCAAACTTATCACATTACCCGAGAAAGAGTTCGTCAAATTGAAAATAATGCTTTTAATTTAATTGGCAAAAAAGAACGCCTTTCCGATTGGACTCAGTTTGAGGAAATAGCCCTGACCATGTTGAAAGACAACGGGGGAGCCATGGAAAGCGAGGGATTTTATAAAGAATTGGCAGAAGAGTTGGGCATTTACAAATCTGTAAAAAGAGTAGCCAATTTTACTCGTTTCTTTTTGAAACTTTCAGCCAATATTTATCAGGAAAAAGAGTCTGACAATTATTACAGTTATTGGCACCTCCAACACGATGATAGCTTTTATCGAAAAGACTATGAGGCTTTTATTAAAAAAGTAATCGATAAACTTCAACAAGTAGGTGAGCCAGTTCCTTTTGAAAACTTGTACAATTCTGTAAAAAATTGGTGGCCCAACTTAACTCGCGCCGACCTCGCTTCTTATTGTCTTATTAGCAAGCAGACTAAAAGAAATCCTTTTAATGAGTATGGTTTAACTAAGTGGTACGAAATCAAACCACGCGGTGTCAAGGATAGAGCTTACGCTATTATGAAACACGTCAGGAAGCCTTTGCATTTTAGCGACATTTCTAAATTAATTAACGACCCTATAGCCATTAATGCCAGTGGAGAGTACATCTGGAATGATAATGATGGTGGCAATTTGTGGAAAAGAAATATTCAAGTGCAAACAGTGCATAACGAATTAATTAAAGACAAACGTTTTGTTCTTATAGGGAGGGGAATTTATGCTTTGACTCAATGGGGTTACCAGCCGGGAACCGTAAGACAAGTGTTGCAAAGAATTCTCGCCGAAATCAAAACTCCACTTACCTTGAAAGAAATTATAGAAAGGATAAAAGAACAACGAGTGGTTAAAGATAATACTGTTCTCTTGAATCTTCAAAACAAGAAATATTTCGCCAGGACAGCGGATAAACGTTATATCCTAAAAAAATAAGTATTTTCTACTTTTGGTTTTTATGGGATTCCTATTTTAAAGTAATCTAACAGGCAATCATTTTTTGATTGCCTGTTTGCGTTTTACTCCCTTTAGTCCTATTATTCATTATATATCCATGACGACTGACATAGGAACTCTTCTGGCGAATTTTCTGCTTAAAGCTCTAATAGTAATAGGCCGTTTTTTTGAGGAATTCTGGTGGTTAATTCTACCCTTGGTTCTTATTCCTATTTACAAGGAGCTTCAGGCTGCTTACGAAAAAAAGAAAAAAACGGATGCCCTAGAATGGGTAAATCTTTTAATCACACCAAGCCGAGATATTTTTAAGACCCCCAGAGCCATGGAGGAAATCTTTGCTGCTCTTCACGCTGCGCCAGTTAAAGAACCCCTACCAGATTGGTTCAGTCTTGAATTGGTAGGCTATAACAGTCAGATGTACTTTTACGTGAGGACTTTTAAAAAATACACCGATTACATAAAAGCTCTTTTTTATGCGCAATATCCCACCACTAGTATAGAGGTAGTTAAAGATTATTTTGATATTTGGCCACCCATAGTTCCCGATGGTGAATATGACTTATGGGGAGCAGAATATATTTTAAAAAATGATAGTGCTTATCCTTTGATTACTTATCCCGAATTTGAGGACCCTAAGGAAGAAAAAAGACTGGACCCATTATCATCAATTGCCGAAATGATGAGCAAAATAAAAGAAAAGGAACTTTTAACTCTTCAGATCATAGTGAAGGCTTCTGATGATAAGTGGAGAGACGGTGGCCTTAAAATTATTAATAAAGCTATGGGTCGCCTGGAAGGCTCTAAACCCTTGGGTTTTGTAGCTAGCATAATGGAGTTTATAGAGAATTTTTTATTAGGGGCTTTTAGAGCCCCCAATTGGAGTGAAATTAAAAATGGGGAGCCCAAAAATACTCCCTTAAGTGCAGTGGAAAGAGAAGTGGCCGACAAAATAGGAAAAAAGATTGCTAAATTAGGATTCAATGGGGGAGTGAGGGCTTGCTATATAGCGCCAAAAACTACCTTTTCTAAGGAGACTAAATTTGCTGTTGAAAGTTACTTAAAACAGTTTAGTACTCAAAATCTAAATGCCTTTAAGAGTAATGATGAAATAAATGTTTCTCTGAAAGGAATTTTTAATAGCGATGGTTTTGCTCTAAAGGGCCGTAGCTGGTTTGCCGATAGACGTAATTTAATACGCAAACGCCACCTCTTACAAAATTCTAAGAAAAGAAGCGTGATAAAAAGGGGAAGCGTCTTTAACGTGGAAGAATTGGCTACTATTTTCCATCTTCCTATTAACGCCGTCCAGGCTCCTTCTATGGGAAGGCTCGTGAGTAATACTGGAAAACCGCCTATTAATCTGCCTATTATTTCAGATTAAATTCTATGTCAGAAAACATTCCCATTAAAAAATCTTTTATCGTTGAAGATGACCAGCTCATTCCTTTGGGGATGACTAATTTTAGAGGGGATCTCATTAAATTCGGCATCAAAGCTAAAGATTGGCGTCGCCATATGTATATTATCGGTCAGACCGGTACCGGTAAAACAAC
>JAVHQB010000061.1:0-10232 GCA_036170905.1 Minisyncoccota bacterium
TGTGATACCATTTCTGGTTGTGTGCAAGATAATACAAACGGAACTTATACTACCCCAGATTGTAATAATGAATGTATATTATTGCCCCCTGCTTGTTCTATAACTAATTTTGATATTACTACGTCTCGCACTATCCTGTTGGGATTTCCTTTTAAAGCTGTTTGGAATACCACTGGTTGTGATTTGTGTCAGTTATCTTGTAGCGATCCTTCTGGTTGTGGTACTTTACCAAACGGTTACGTTTTGAATCCAAATTATTCTATCGGCTACATTCCAGCCAATTATTCCATAAAACCTGAAAAGTCAGGTTCATATAAGTATACATTGGTGTGTAAAAGTTCTACCAATGTTTCTACACCATGGACAATTGGGGAAGGGGTTGGGATAGATAAGGTGTTGAAGGTTATCAACCCATTCTGGAGAGAAACCCCTGCTTTTCTTAAATTGCTTATAGACAAATTATTTCAGCATTAATTAAAATCGATAAAAGAGCTCTCTTGAGGGCTCTTTTTAGTTGGGGTAAATTATTGAAATTTTAAATTTGAGGAGATTATGCTATAATGCCAAATAGTTCATCAAGTTCATAAAGTACAGGACTTAAATTTTAAAGGCTAAATTTTAAATTTTAAATCAAATCTAAATGATTTAATGTCTAAATAAGCATTACTGGATGCAGTTTGAAAATTGTAAATTAAAAATTATAGTAGCCATATGGATTTTTTAGCTCCACTATTACGAAATGAAAAGGCATTTTTTTTGGCTTACGATCATGGTTTTGAACATGGGAGTAATGATTTTAATGATAAAAATTATGACCCCAATTATATTTTAGACCTGGCAGTTAAAGGCCGTTTTACTGCCGTTATTTTGCAAAAAGGATTAGCAGAAAAGTACTATTATAATAGTCCTTACGAAGAACGAATTCCCTTAATAGTTAAACTTAATGGCAAGACTGATATAGTAAAAACGGTTGAACCTTATTCTTCCCAAAACTGTTCTGTTAAATACGCTAAAATGTTGGGAGCCAAAGGAGTAGGTTATACTATTTACTTGGGAAGTGAGTTTGAAACAGAAATGTTAGAAACTTTTGGTCAGATTCAAGAAGAAGCCCATAATCTTAATATGGCCGCCATCGCCTGGATTTATCCGAGAGGGAAAAATGTTCTTTTACCCGATAGCCCTGATATGATAAAGTACGCTGCTCGCTTGGGATTAGAGTTGGGAGCCGATATGGTTAAGCTTAAATATAGCGGAGATAAAAAAAGTTTTGCCGAAGCGGTAAAATTAGCTGGTAAGACCAAAATAGTCTTATCTGGCGGAAGAAAGGAATTGTGTAAAGATTTTTATAAAACAGTAAAAGAAGTAATGACAGCTGGCGGGACGGGTATTGCCGTGGGGCGGAATGTATGGCAGGACGATAAGCCGTTGGAAGTGGCAGAGGAGTTAGGTAAAATTATCTGGAGTTCATAAAGTTTGTAAAGCGTAGAACTAAAATTTTAAAGGCTAAATTTTAAATTCTAAATGAAATCTAAATTATCAAATGACTAAAGGAAAAACAAGAATATCTGATTCGCTAGTCAAATACCTTGAGTCATCATTTAAACCTTTAAAACTTTAATCATTCACTTAAAATTAAAAATTAAAAATTAAAAATTTGCAATTATATTATATGACAAAGAAAGAAACACAAACAAAAGAAGTTCTGACTCTTAAGGTAGACGAAAGAACGATTACTGGAAAAAGAACTAGCGATTTAAGAACTCAAGGAATCTTACCAGCGGTGGTTTATGGTTCTGAATTAAAACCTCTTAATATTCAGGTAAGTCGTAAAGATTTTTTACATGTTTACGAAGAAGCTGGTGACAGTGGTTTAATTGAATTACTCTTGGGTGATAAAAAGATTAATGTTTTAGTCCATGATGTGGCCCATAATATTAGTGATTCCCAGGACCCTATCCATGTAGACTTTTACCAAGTTAACTTAAATAAAACCGTTACGGCTGAAGTACCCCTCTCTTTCGTAGGAGAGTCTCAAGCTATTAAAGATGGTGGTGTATTAGTTAAATCTATTGAATCAGTAGAAGTTGAAGCTTTGCCCCAAGATTTACCCCACGAAATCGTTGTTGACCTTTCGGCTTTAAAAACTTTCGATACTACTTTATATATAAAAGATTTAATTGTTCCAGCTAACGTAACAATTGCTATTAATGGTGACAATCCAGTAGTGACTGTTTCTGCTCCTATTACTGATGAAGAACTGAAAGCTATGGAAGAAGAAAATAAAGTGAATGTTTCTGATATTAAAATAGAGAAAGAAGAAAAAACTGGTGAAATTGTACCTGAAGAAGGAGCTCCAACTGAAGCCAAATTAGGAGAAAAACCTGCTCCCGATAAAAAATAAAGAAAAAATGTTTTTATCCTTTAAAAAAGATAACCAACAAAATCACACTGCCGCTTCTTCTTATTATCTGAATCTGAAAAAAGAAGTGGTTATCAAATTAAAGCCAACTAGGACTTTAATGGCTGTTAGAGTTTTGTCCAAAATCTTAGTTATCATAGTCTTGCTATTCTTGGCTTTCGCTTTACAAACTAACCATCAAGCTTTAGCACCAATCTATTTTGGTTTTGATGCAGCCCAGGCTGTCAATGAAGCGGATAGGCAAGCTCTTGAAGATGAACTCACAGCTGTTAATAAGCAAATAGATGAATATCAAACAGAATTAACCAAAACTCAAGGAGAAAAAAATACTCTTAACAATAAAATTAGCCAACTTAAAATTCAAGCCAATAAATTAGCTGCCCAAATTAAGGCTACAAATTTAGAGCTTAATAAGTTGGGAGAGAGAGTTGACGATACAATTACGTCTATTGCTCAAACTGACGCTGAGTTGAAATCTAATACACAAAGTCTGACCGACCTTATAGAAGTTTATTATGAAAATAGTCGTAAGTCTTTAATAGAGATTCTTTTAGCTAATGACCAAGTTTCTGATTATTTTATTTCTATCAATGCTATGAGTGCCTTACAAGATAAAATAAAAGAAAAAATAGATGTTGTTACTACTTTAAAAACAACCTTAGAAGGTCAACAACAAGTTTTAGAGCAGGATCAAAATGATACTCAGGGATTATTACAGGTTCAACTAGCTCAGCAGCAACAATTGACTAGTACCAAAAGCGAACAGGAAACTTTACTATCATTAACAAAAAACAAAGAATCGGCCTATCAAACCCTTTTAGCAAATAGAAGAGCCAAAGCAGCTGAAATTAAAAATAGAATTTACGATTTGATGGGCGTTAAAAGTCAGGTGAATTTCGGAGAAGCTTTGACTATAGCTACCAGTGTTTCTGGTAACATTTCTATTCGTCCAGCATTTTTATTAGCAGTTTTAACTCAAGAATCTAATTTAGGGAAGAATGTGGGTACCTGTAATCGACCAGGAGACCCTCCCGAGAAAAGTTGGCGCGTGCAAATGAAGCCATCCCGCGATCAAGTACCCTTCGCCGAAATTACTAAAAGCTTAGGTTTGAACCCTGATACTACTCCCATCTCTTGTGCTATCAATGACCCCGCCCATGGTTTAGTGGCTGGCAAAAATAGCTGGGGGGGCGCTATGGGACCAGCTCAATTTATTCCCTCGACATGGATGGGATATTTGAGCAAGATTCAAACTGCGGTTGGACATTATCCAAATCCTTGGGATATTAGGGACGCTATGACAGCAGCAGCTCTTAAATTGTCTACTGATGGTGCCAGTGCTCAAACAACTAGCGCAGAATGCACGGCCGCTAAACGTTATTTTGGAGGCAATTATCAATTCTATTGTGATAGTGTTTTACGTATAGCTGCCGGTTACGAACAAGATATTACCGATATTAACAACGCGAAGTAAAAACTTTTTGTCTGGTATGACAAAAAGAAATTTTAAAGGCTAAATTTTAAATTTTAAATCAAATCTAAATTTAAAAACGTAGCCACTTGATTCTTGTATGTTTACTTTCTTCTTTCTTTGGAGACGGAATACTAATCTAGTTTTTCAACGAAATAGAGGCCACAGATATAAGATGCGCTTGGATTCCACTTAAGGATTTAATCATTTAGTCATTCACTTAAAATTTAAAATTTAGCCTTTAAAATTAAATAGATGTTCAAAAGAAGGGGTTGCAAAGAATGGGTGTTTATGTTACTATGACGAACGTTATTAGCCATTTAATTTTACTAATTCTTTTGTTTTTATGAATTCTTGCTACTTTTGCAGTCAAAACATAGAAAAGATAGATTACCAAGAGATTGATGTTCTTAAGAAATTCATCTCTTTTCAGTTTAAGATCCAACCTTCTAAAAAGACAAAACTTTGCGCTAAACACCAAAGGCAATTGTCTAAAGCCATCAAGAAGGCTAGAGTATTAGGTTTATTGCCATTTACAGGAATATAAAAAGATAAAAAAGCTCTCCGTTAAGGAGAGTTTTTTCGTTTTAAAATTTTTATGTTATACTACTTTCACAGTTAATAAACTAATCCAAATCTAGAAGCGTAGTATGGCTAAAAGTAAAAATAAGTCTAATAAAAGACGTTCTGATAATAATTTTTCTTTACCATCCCTACCTCGTTTAGAAATAGGGGAAAGTACTAAAATAGCTATTTTAGCCATTTTTTTAGTGGTATTTAGTTTGATTTTAATTTTAAGTTATTTTGGGTCAGCTGGATCTGTTGGTAAAGTACTTTCTGAGTTTTTCACTAAGCTGATAGGAGAACAAGGTCGTTTTATTTTACCAGTTATATTTTTAGTCCTAGCGGTTTCTTTAATCAGAGAAAAATTTAATGTACCCCGACGGATTTATCTAGCCACATTTGTGGGCGGTGGATTGATTTTATATGGCTGTCTCAGCCTTATGAACATAATGCATGTCGACGGGGGTAAGATAGGTGCTTCTGGGCTATGGTGGGAGGTCTATTTAGGCAAGGCTGGAGCTATTATCTTTTTGGTTTCCTTAATTATTATTGGTTGGTTTATAGCTTTAAATATCGGTTTTGATGCAGTTTTAAGAAAGAAAGAGGTGCTGTTAAAAGAAGAGCCCAATCGGGCAGGCGTTCCCCAGGAGTCTTTGCTTAACAAAATTTTGAATAAAGAAAATTTGCTTTCCAAAACCGAAGTTAAAGTTAATGACAATTTGGGGCTAAACAATTTAGAAAATAAGAACCTTACAGCGGATACAAAGAAAGATCTAAAGAAAAATACAACAGTAACAGAAGAGACTTTTCAATATAAGCATTTGATTAATTATATTATTCCGCCCTTAAGTCTTTTAGAGGCAGATACCGATAGGCCAACCTCCGGCGATATTAGAGCCAATACAAATATTATTAAGAGAACTTTGCAGAGTTTCGGTATTGAAGTGGAGATGGCCGAGATTAATATAGGCCCTACTGTTACCCAATATACTTTAAAACCTGCCGAGGGTATTAAGCTATCCAGAATCGTAGCTCTTCAAAATGATTTGTCTCTGGCTCTGGCAGCCAATCCTTTAAGGCTCGAGGCGCCTATTCCTGGCAAATCACTAGTGGGTATAGAGGTTCCCAATAAGTCTGTGGCGTTGGTTAGGCTTAAAAATATTTTGGAACAACTTGATTTTACCGAAAGTAAAGATCCTCTAATATTTGCTTTGGGAAGAGACGTTACTGGCAAAGCTCTTTCTGCTTCACTTGATAAAATGCCCCATCTTTTAATAGCTGGCGCTACTGGTACGGGTAAATCAGTTTGTATTCACAACATCATTATTTCGCTTTTGATGCGTAATTCTCCCGAGATTCTCAAATTAATCATTATCGATCCCAAGAGGGTGGAGTTGTCTCATTATAATGGTATCCCACATCTTCTCACGCCGGTGATTACAGATAATAAAAAAGCTTTACCGGCCCTGCGTTGGTCTATTATCGAAATGGAAAAACGCTACGATTTATTGCAAAAGAGTAGTAGCCGAGACATAAAGAGTTACAACACTAAGGCATTGAGCCGCAAAGACCCGCCCTTGCCTTATATTGTAATTATAGTAGATGAATTAGCCGATTTGATGATGTCCTATGGCCGGGAGCTCGAGGGAGCGATTGTCAGATTAGCCCAAATGGCTCGTGCGGTGGGTATTCATTTAATTATCTCAACCCAAAGACCTTCCGTTGAAGTTATTACTGGTCTGATTAAAGCCAATATTACTGCTCGAATTGCTTTTCAGGTAGCTTCGCAAATTGACTCGCGTACTATTTTAGATGCCGCTGGGGCGGAAAAACTTTTAGGTAATGGAGATATGCTGTATTTAGCTCCAGACTCTTCGAAGCCTAAACGTATTCAGGCATCATATGTTTCAGAAAAAGAAGTAGACAAGGTAGTCAGTTATCTTTTGGATCAAGCCGACAAATTCATCGGTACTAACGAAGAAATTATGTTGGATGATAGATCGGCAAGAGGAGCAGCTGATCAAATCAATTTAGATAGTTTTGGTGAAGAGGAGGACGATATGTATGATCGGGCTTATGATTTAGTTGTTGAATCTCAGAAAGCTTCAGCTTCTTTTCTTCAGAGGCGTTTGCGGGTGGGTTACGCTAGAGCAGCTCGTTTACTGGATATCTTAGAGGAGCGCGGGGTTATTGGTCCCGGTGAAGGGGCGAAACCGCGAGATGTTTTGGTAAGTAGGACCGATGCCGAAGCGCAAAAATTTATAGACGAACACGATTCCCCAGAAAATAATAACGAAACAATAGAAGAATAATTTTATGGCTAGAGTTACCAAGCAAAAAATCAAAATAGTGCGAACAGCGCGTTCCCGAAAAAAGGAAATAGAATCTACTCCTTTAGAGACGATAATTCCGGATTTTACTTCAGAGGTAATAACTCCAACGGCTGACTTTACCAGACCAATTTTAGAAAATTCTTTTAAAGATTATATACAAAAGCAGCGTCTGTCTATGCATTACTCTTTGGGCGAAATAGCTGAGAAATTGGGAGTCAGAGAAGAGCATTTGAGGCTTTTGGAAGAAGAGGGGTTGAATCGCGTACTTCCCGAAGTTTATGTCTATTCTATTTTGAAAAAATATTGTAATTTTCTTCATCTCGATTATGATCAGGTTCTCAAATTGTATAAAAACGAAGTAACGGCAATGAAACTTCCCGGAGAGGGTGACTCTCTTACAAGTTTCCAAGGGAACTTAGTACATAAAATAAATCTAAACTACAGAAAACTAGTAATATGTTTTCTGCTTTTAGTGGTTTTAACCTTCAGTGCTTATCAACTTGATATGCTTATAGGAAAACCCAGTTTAACGGTAAACGGCATTACAGAGAATATGAAGGTAGATAAACCCTTTATTAGCATCTCTGGACGGGTGATTCGTACTCAAAAATTGCTGTTTAACGGTCAGGAAATACTTTTAGATAATAGCAGGGATTTTCAAATAGATAACTATAATCTGACCAACGGTTGGAATACTTTGAAATTTGAGGCTTATAACCATTTGGGTCGCATCACTATTAAAGAGTATCATATAGAATTTACGGGTGTCTTAGAAGAAACAACTACCACCACCGAAACCACGCTTGGCAAGTAACTAAGTTGGCGGAAAAGATAGATTATGTTATTATGGCAAGTAAGTTCATAAAGTCTAAAGTTTAAAGTCTAAAGTTCAAATAAAGTTCTAAAGTTTAATTTCCAAACGACAGGATACTGATTGGGTTTGTAAATTATTTGAAAATTGTAAATTGTAAATTGAAAATTGAGATTTATTTAAATTTTACAAGTTATTAATAATATAAGAACGAATAAATTTTATATTTATGCCCAAAACGACAGCTAAAAAAAGCAGTTCTTTGGACGAAGATCAATTCGCCGATGTTCTTGCGGGTATCAAAGATAGATTTGGTGAAGGGTCCATAATGAAACTCGGAGAAGTGTCTAGAGTTAATGTGGATGTTATCCCCACTGGGGCGCCTTCCCTAGACTTAGCTTTGGGAGTAGGTGGTATTCCCAGGGGGAGAATTATTGAGATTTATGGACCAGAATCTTCTGGTAAAACTACCCTTTGCCTTCATATTGTTTCTCAAGCCCAAAAATTGAAAGGCAGAGCAGCTTATATAGATACCGAACATGCTTTAGACCCTGAGTATGCCAAAAAAATCGGAGTACAAATAGAAGACCTTTTAATCTCTCAGCCAGATAATGGTGAGCAGGCTCTTGATATTGTCGAAGCCTTGGTGCGGTCGAATGCAGTAGATGTGATAATAATAGACTCGGTAGCTGCGTTGACTCCAAAAGCAGAACTGGAAGGAGAGATGGGGGACATGCATATAGGGCTTCAAGCAAGATTAATGTCTCTGGCCCTGAGAAAACTCACTGCCATAGCCGCTAAATCCAAGACCGCCATTATTTTCACCAACCAAATCAGAATGCAGATAGGAATGATGTTTGGTAATCCCGAAACCACTCCTGGCGGGAAAGCCTTAAAATTTTATGCTTCTGTGCGAATAGAAATGAGACGTATTGCTCAGATTAAGAAAGGAGATGAAATCATAGGCAATCGGGTCAGGGTGAAAATAGTAAAGAATAAAGTGGCGGCTCCTTTCAAAGTAACGGAGCTCGATGTGGTTTATAATGAAGGCATCTCGTATAGTGGCGATTTGCTTTATTTAGGCTTGAAATACAATTTAATTAAACGCTCGGGAACTACTTACTCGTTTGAGGAGACTAAGTTGGGCGTGGGGGTAGAAAACACTAAAAAATTTTTGAAAGAAAATCCTGAAATTGGCAAAAGCCTTATTAAAAAAATTAATTCAGGAGAAGCTACAGTTACCCCAATTAGTATTGGTAGTGGCGAAGAGGCTGCTGGTGAGGTGTAAACTATTAAAATATTATTGATTTTAAAAAATATAGATACTTAATTTATTAATAAATTAATAAATACTGACAGTATTTTTTAATTTAACTTATTAAAACTATATAGATTTAAAAAATATGAGCAAGATGTTTTACAAAATAGCGCTTCTTTTCAAGGGCGGTTTAACAGAAGAAGAGGCTAATACAGAATATGCTAAAGCCATCGAAGAACTTAAAGCTCATGGGAGTATTCCTCAAGAAATAAAACCAAACAAAATTAGTTTGGCCTATCCTATTGCTAAAAGTACTGAAGCTTATTTTGCCACTATTAAATTTGAACCTACAGAAGAGGTTGTTGTTAATTTTAAAGATTGGCTCAAAAAGGCCAATGTTTTAAGAGTTCTTATCACCAAAAACGATAGCTTAACAGTAGAAAAAGTGGCTGGTTTCTCACCTCTTACCAAAGCTATTGGAGAAGAGATTCCCGCAATAATTACAGAAAAACCTATCGTTAGTGAACCAGAAATATTAGAGGTTGCGGTTTCTACTCCTTTAGAAGTAGTTGAAAATAAAGATGTTATAGAAGTGGTAAAGAAAAGCAAAGTTGAGGAAAAACCAGAAGTAGATATGAATGCCTTAGATGAAAAATTAGAAGAACTTTTGAAATAGAACGCGACAAATTGCAACAAATTTTTGTTTCAAATTTAAACTTTAGTATGAATTTAAACAAAGTATTTCTTATTGGTAATTTAACTCGTGACGCAGAGCTTAAAACTTTGCCCAGTGGTAGTACTGTAGCTACTTTTGGTTTAGCTACCAATAGAATCTATACCGACAAGACTGGCCAAAAACAAACAGAAACCGAATTCCATAATTTAGTTTTATGGGGTAAACGCGCAGAGGTGTTAGCTCAATACCTAACCAAAGGGAAAATGATTTTTGTGGAAGGTCGACTAAAAACTACTTCTTGGACAAGTGCTGCCGGAGAAAAAAGAAGTAGAATAGAAGTGTTTGTAGAAGACCTTCAATTGGGCCCCAAAAGCACTTTTGGTGGGAAAGCCGTAGATGGTCAAGGCAAGGAAGAATTAGCCACAGTTTCCGTGGACGATGTTCCTCACGGAGGCGAAGAGGGGTTAGTTGATAAAAATAGTGAAGACGACTTCTTAGAAAATATTCCTTTCTAATATGCAACTAGAAAAACAGCCCTTTTGGGCTGTTTTTTATTCTTCGTCTCCTCCCGTTATTTCTCCTCTAAAGTATTTGGGCATATTTTCTTTAAGAGCTGAAATGATTTCGTCCAAGCCTCCACCAAAGATTTTATCTAAATTATGCCAAGATTGTTTTATTCTGTGGTCGGTAACTCTATCCT
>JAVHQB010000062.1:0-2045 GCA_036170905.1 Minisyncoccota bacterium
ATGATTCATCGAATAAGTGCTGAATCTATCGACATAAATTGAATTTGGTTTGCCGAATCGTTCAATATATCCTCGCCAATAATTGAATGTCGGGCGCACCCCTTCGTGATCATCAAATCTAGCAAAGGCCTGGCTATCAGCATCATCGATACTGGCTAGCAGACAGCATTTTTCACCCCGCTCTTCAAACCAATATTCATAACAACCGTCATATTGAACCAACTCACCTTTATTCGCCTTTCTTTCTCGCCACTGCCGATGTTTCTCCGCTTTCTTTCTTTTGGGCTGCCAGATATCTTCGACGATCATAATGGAACGAATAGTACCCGGGTCACGAAATATCTGATGGCACTCTTCCAATTTCTCGGCGGCCAAGGTGGGACCGAAATCAGAATAATATTCATGTATGAGACTAACTATGTTTTTTCTTTCATTATCGGAGATACTCCGATTACCAGGCTTGCCTCTATTACCGTGGGCGAGACCCTTGATGCCATTAGTTACCACTCTTGGCTTTAATCGTCTAATTTGCCTAGGGGTGAGGTTTAATAGCCGAGCGGCCTCGGTACCGTTTAATTGCTTGCTGATTACTTTTTTAATAATGTCATACTTTTTAACTTCTTTTTGGGACATAATAATGTAGTTATCCATAGTGATTTTGTGTTTAGTTATTTAATTAACTAAACACCTTATCACGTTAGATAGGACATTTCTATTTCCTTGTGCTAGGACATTATCATATAATTTTCACAAAATAGATTTTTTTAATATCAAAAATTATTAAACCATTATTTATAAAAGTACATAAATCTGAAAAATCTAACTCAATCTCTTCTGATTATATTTCGCGAGTTCTAAACGCACTTTCTCTTCCATATTCTCATGAGAAACAGAACCGGCGTTATCGAGTACTTTTTCTCTGTTGAAAATCAGAAATTCATTAAGTTCATCAACCCAGTTTTTCATATACATCAGTCTTTCTTTGACAACTTGCCGTTCGGCATAAGACAAAAATTGCTCGACTAAAAGATTTAAACTTTTGAGTTCAATTTCTTCTAAATAATTTTTGGCAATCTCGGCTTGCTCGCGGGTTATTATTTCGCCCTGCCAATTTGTTAAACCGAGATTCTGTTTATTGTTGTCTATTCTCGCATTAACAATTTCCGAAGCGGTCAGTCCAGTAATCGCGTAATGGAATTTATTCTGCACCATGGCAAAGAATTTCTTGGCGTAATCAGTCTTTGAATCATAATCAACACTAGTCGCAAATATGTCTCTGACTTTTTGATAGAAATTAGCTTCGGAACTTCTTATGGCTCTAATCCGTTCTTCTAATTCTTGAAAATATGGTTTAGTAACATGACCGCCTGCTAACCTTTTGTCGTCTAAAACAAATCCCTTAATGATGTATTCTTTCAACTTCTGGGTCGCCCAGATACGGAATTGGGTGCCGCGCAATGAGTTAATGCGATAACCAACCGAAATAATAGCGTCGAGATTGTACAATTTGATAAGTCTTCTTACTTCTTTGCCACCTTCTTTTTGAACTACCGAGGAATCCTCGGTAGTTTGATTTTCGCTAAGTTCAGCCTCATTATATACGTTTTGTAGATGTAAACTGATATTATCAGTACTGCAATTAAACAGCTCCGCCATCTGTTTTTGGCTTAACCAGACGGTCTCATTCTCTAATTTAACCTCTAATTTCATCTCACCGTCGGCGGTACTATAGATGATGATTTGATTGTTTTGCTCTTTTTTCCCCTCATTTTTTTCTTTTGACATAAATTTGTTCAGTCCGCTTTTGCTGATAAACAAAAACGGACATAATTAATTATTATGCCCTCAGTTTAACAAAACACCCCTAAAGAATATTTAAGTTTTTTCTAAAGAAAAAATAAAGAAGGCGGCTATTCCGATTTTCGCCATGCTGGTTTAAAATACCAAAAAGCCCGCTTTCGCGGGCTTTGATGTCACTTAAACTAATCTATTTTAATCCTTCTTAATACTGCGCAATAACTTCATCTTTCACATCAAGAATCGGC
>JAVHQB010000063.1:0-7853 GCA_036170905.1 Minisyncoccota bacterium
GGGATGCTTTTGGGTTGCCCGCTGAAAATTATGCTATTAAACACAAAGTGAATCCAGCCATTTCGACTAAAAAAAATATTGCCCATTTCAAAAAACAAATGCAAATGATGGGATTAAGTTACGATTGGGCAAGAGAAATCAATACTACTGACCCCAACTATTATAAATGGACGCAATGGATATTTTTGGAACTTTATAAACACGGGTTAGTTTATGAGGCTGATATGCCAGTAAACTGGTGTCCCAAATGCAAAACCGTTCTGGCGGATGAGGAAGTAAAGGAAAATAAGTGTGACCGTTGCGGGGCACTGGTAGAGCATAGAAATATTCGTCAATGGATGCTAAGAATCACAGCTTATGCGGATAGGCTTTTGGGTGATTTGCCACTTCTGAACTGGCCAGAGAAAATTAAAATTATGCAGACCAATTGGATCGGTCGCAGTGAAGGTACGGAATTAGATTTTAGGGTAGAAAACACTGACCTGAAAATTAAAGTTTTTACTACTCGGGTAGATACTATTTATGGTGCCACTTATTTGGTTTTATCGCCAGAACATCCCATTATTAACCAAATTACTTCAGCTGAATATAAAAGAGAAGTTCTTATTTACCAAGACAGGGCTCGTAAAAAGTCTGATATAGAAAGACAGGGAAATACGGCGGTAAAAACGGGGGTATTTACAGGTGCTTATGCTATTAACCCTGCCAATAAAAAGCTAATTCCTATCTGGATAGCTGACTATATTCTTATGTCTTATGGCACCGGAGCAGTTATGGGGGTGCCAGCCCATGATAGTCGTGACTGGCAATTTGCCAAACAGTTTGAGCTACCGATAGTCCAAGTTATTTCTAGAAATGGCCAGAGTGAAAGCAAATTAGCAGGACCACTAACTGCTTCAGGAGTACTGGTAAATTCAGGGATTTTTAATGGTCTTTCCACTAATATAGCAGCAACTAAAATCAGTACCTATCTTTCCAGTAAAAAGGTAGTGCGTTATAAATTGAGAGATTGGATTTTTGCCCGTCAGCGCTATTGGGGGGAGCCTATTCCTTTAATTAGATGTCCTATTTGTGGCATTCAGCCAATACCTGTTAATGATTTGCCTTTAAAATTGCCCAAGGTTAAACATTATGAACCTACGGGAACAGGAGAATCGCCCTTGGCTAAAATTGATTCTTGGGTAAATGTGAAATGTCCGAAGTGCGGCGGACCAGCTAAAAGAGAAACCAATACTATGCCTCAATGGGCTGGTTCTTGCTGGTATTACTTGCGCTATTTGGACCCAAGCAATAAAAAACAATTAGTAAATCCTAAAATAGAAAAATATTGGTTAGCCAATAAAAAAACAGAGAATTTTGGCGTCCATTTGTATATTGGCGGAGTAGAACATGCAGTTCTTCATCTATTATATGCTCGTTTTTGGCATAAGTTCCTTTTTGATTTAGGATTGGTAACCAATAAAGAGCCCTTCTATAAGTTAATTAACCAAGGGATGATTTTAGGCAGTGGCCATGAAAAGATGTCTAAATCAAAGGGAAACGTCGTGAACCCAGATGAAATAGTAAAAAAGTATGGTGCCGATGCTCTGAGAATTTATGAAATGTTTATGGGACCGCTGCAAGATAGCAAGCCTTGGAGTACGGAAGGTGTCATAGGCATAACAAGATTTTTAGATAAGGTATGGCAGGTTGCTCTCAATACCGAGAAACCCAAAATAAAAGAAACTCTTATTGGAAAAGAAGAAAAAGCCCAAATCGATAAATTAAGAGAAGAAACTATTAAAAAAGTTACTAACGATATAGAAGGTTATAGATTTAATACTGCCATAAGTGCCCTGATGATTTATACCAATGCTCTTTTAGAAAAAGAGATTCGGGATAAGAGTTATTTGGCTATTCTTGTTAAACTTCTCAATCCTTTTGCTCCCCATATGACAGAAGAAATTTGGCAGAATTTTTTGAAGAAAAAGAAGCCTTTAGAGTTAGAGCCTTGGCCGAAGTGGGACTATAAAAAAATAATCCAAAAGATTGCCATTATTGCCATCCAAATTAATGGCAAGTTTAGAGGGAATATAGAAGGGAAAATAGGACTTAATCAGGAAGAGGCACTAACCTTGGCCCAAAACTCAGAAGCTATTCATAAATATATAGAAGGGCAAAACATAAAACGAATAATTTATATTCAAGACAAATTGCTCAACTTAGTCATTTAAACAAGCGATTGTTAGCTTCAGATAGTTTAGGTTTTTCTTTTTTAAAACTGCGCTTCTGATGGTTTTACTTTTAAAACCTTGGCGCAGTTTTTTATTGTGTTTTAGAAAGGGACACCAAATATTGTTACCTAAATAATATGGTAAACTCGACCAAAAATATTGTTTTACTTTTAAACACTGCTTATTTGAAGATAAACCACGGAACAACTTTAAGGGCAAAAGATGGACAAGCAAAAGAATCTTTTCTAAGAACATTCTCTCCACATAAAAAGATTTAAAAGGACCGCAAAAGATAGGACCAGAGCGCATATATTTTTTATTATAATGGAGACTATAACTAGTGCCCAATTTTTGCATAAAATCTGAAACACCCTGGTTAGTTAATTGTTCAACTACCAAGGAAAAACAATTAGGCAATAAACAGAAACCGATAATTTTTAGATAGTAAAAAGATTTAACCCGAAGAGTTTTAAAGTGATAACAATGTTTTGGGTCAGATAACTTCAATTTTAAATGCCTTAGCTCAATAGAGTTTTGTTGATTCAAGTAATACAATAAATAGACAAAATACAGATAATCTTCTTCATCTTTAAATAGTACCCTCCTATCTAAACACTTATTGAAAAGATAGTAATAAGCATTGTCGCGAAAGATGACCTTACGTTTTGACATGGGAGCTACTAAAAAACAAGGGCAAAAATCCTTGTTTTTACGAGGATATAATAATTAACAACAGCGCTCGCTTTCGGCGACTCTTCGAAAACCATTAAACCTAACCCGAACATCCTTCCCTCCATAAGGATTTATTTAAAATATTTTAAAGAATATAGTAGCCCCAAAGAGATTTGAACTCTTGTTCCCGCCGTGAAAGGGCGATGTCCTAACCAGGCTAGACGATAGGGCCACACTTCACGATATTACATAAAAACACCCTAAAAAGCAAGCAATTTAGCTTGTAATCGTTATATTTTTAGTGTATATTTATTAGTGATTATGGCTTCAGAAGAATTAAAATTGGATATTACCTGGAGGTCTCTATGGCGAGTTTTGGCTTTAGGTCTTTTGGTTGTGGGAGTATGGCATTTTAAATGGCTAATATTTGTCGCTCTTTTTGCGATTATTTTGGCTATGATATTTGAGCGCCCTATTAACAAAATCATTGTTCATAAAGTGCCTCGCATTTTGGCAACTACGTTAATTTACCTTTTAATCATTATTTTTTTGGCAGGGCTTATTTATTTAACAGTTCCTATTATAGTAGAAAATATTAGCCCTTTTTCTAAATTAATTAGCCAAAATACTGTGCAAAAACAAGTGACTAATTTAATTAGCGGGAAGATTGGTCTATCTGCATCAAGTACTGCTACTACCCCTAATATCCTGAGTATTTTTGGCGGAGAGTTGGGAGCTTGGTGGGAAAATATTACTAGAATTTTTAAAACCCTCGGTAATGTAGGAGACTCTTTGGGCAAAGGAGTCTTGGTAGTGATGATGGCCTATTATTTGAATCTTAAAAAGGGCGGTGTGCGTAACAATTTAGCTAAACTACTACCGGAAAAACACCAGGAAATGTTTAATGAGTTTTGGCCACGCATACAATATAAGGTTGATTCTTGGTTTTACTCCCAACTTTTGATTAGCGTAATTATAGGTGTGGTTATGTTTATTGGTTTGCTATTGTTACAAGTTCGTTATTCATACTTTCTGGGAATCTTAGTAGCTTTTTTGGACTTCGTACCCTATGTTGGACCAGCGATTGGTCTGGGCTTCATTATTGTGGTGAGCCTGAAAGAAGGATGGTTAACAGTAATGTTAGCAGCTGCATTGTTCCTCTTTGCCCAAAATCTCGAGAGTATTGTTTCCCCATATTTGAGAGGGAAAATGATTAAGATGGACCCCATTATGATTATTTTGGCTTTACTTATCGGGGGGTCTTTAGGAGGAGCCATTGGTATGATTCTAGCTATTCCCTTGGCGGCTATAGCTTCTGAGATAATTCAGGACAAAAAAATAATGCATGTTATCCTACATAGAACAGAGTATGTACCGGTAGAGGAAGATAAATAAATTTTAAAGGCTAAATTTTAAATTTTAAATCAAATCTAAATTTTAAAAACACAGCCATCATTCACCACATATTTGTTTAAAAATTGTTTTGCAATAAGTAAATCTGAGCCGAAGTTAGAATTATTAAATTTACAAAGTAGTACAAATATTCATTCTGAATTCTAAATTCCTCATTTGATATTTATTCATTTAGACATTCACTTAAAATTTAAAATTTAGCCTTTAAAATTAGTTCCTATGTCTCGTTACTACATCACCACCGCCATTCCTTACGTTAATGCTAAACCCCACCTGGGGCATATTTTGGAATTCGTAGAAACAGATGTCTTAGTGCGTTGGCTTAAGCAAAATGGCAACGAAGTCCGTTTTCAAACTGGCAGCGACGAAAATTCTTTAAAAAATGTCTTGAGCGCTCAGAAGGCGGGCTTAGCGGTTAAAGATTTTGTGGATATTAATACCAAAAACTTCCAAGATGTTTGCCCTCTTTATGAAATTGCTTACGATGATTATATAAGAACTACTGAAGAGAGACATAAGCAAGGCGTTTTAAAACTGTGGAGCTCCCTTAATCAGGAAGACATTTATAAAAAAAGTTATAAAGGACTTTATTGCGTTGGCTGTGAGGCATTTCTTAAAGAAGGTGATTTGGTAGATGGCTGTTGTCCAGAACATAAAACAAAACCAGAAGTAGTAGAAGAAGAGAATTACTTCTTTAAACTGTCAAAATACCAAGATAAGCTTTTAGAATTAATTAGCGCAGATAAAATTAAAATAATTCCTGAAAGCAGAAAGAATGAAGTTTTGGCTTTAATAAAATCAGGTTTAGATGATATCAGTATTTCTCGCAGCAAAGAAAGGGCTGGCGGTTGGGGGATAGAAGTGCCGGGTGACCCTTCTCAGATAATTTACGTTTGGATAGATGCTTTGGCTAATTATATTA
The DNA here is from genome assembly GCA_036170905.1 of Minisyncoccota bacterium. Lineage (GTDB taxonomy): Bacteria > Patescibacteriota > Minisyncoccia > UBA6257 > JAVHQB01 > JAVHQB01. Next base: position 5,221 of record JAVHQB010000063.1, read on the forward strand.
CTGCCCTAAATTACGGAGGTGATGGTTTAGATTTTCAAAAATGGTGGAATGAGAGTGATGAGATCTGGCACGTTATAGGAAAAGGTATTTCTCGTTTTCATGCTGTCTATTGGCCGGCTATTCTTCTATCGGCTGGCATAAAAACGCCTGACCATATTTTTGTGCATGGCTATCTGACCACCGAGGGAGAAAAAATTTCCAAGAGTTTGGGTAATGTTATTGACCCCATAGAAGCAGCCAAAGAATATGGGGTAGAACCGCTACGATATTTTTTGACCCATGAAATTCCTGCTTATGATGATGGTGATTTTAGCGCTAAGCGTCTTTGGGAAAGATATAATTCTGATTTAGCAGGAGGCATAGGGAATCTTTTAAGTCGAGTGACCACACTGGGAGAGCTTTTTGGAAAAACAATAAATCTCGCAAAAGTAGAAAAAGCAGTTCAAAATTTAGCCCAAGGAAACGTTAAAAGATTTTCTGCTTCTATAACCGTAGCCCATTTTAACGAAGCCTTAGATATTTTATGGGAATTGGTAAGATTTTCTGATAAATACGTGGCTGATAATAAAGTTTGGGAAACTATTAAAGTAGACCAAGAAAAAGCGGAAAAAGAACTAGCTAATTTAGTTTATATTCTGGCAAATATAGGATGGAACCTTAGACCTTTTATGCCAGAAACGGGAGCCAAGATACTTAAAAGTCTAAATTTGGATGATACGAGAGTAGATTTTTTGAAAAGTCTTACCAATCGAATGGTCTCTCTTAAAAAAGCAGAAATGCTGTTTCCGAGACACACAAGTTAGTTCATAAAGTTTGTAAAGTTTATAAAGTAAGAATACAGCAGCAAAATTTACGAATTTATAGTTCGGCTAGCTTGTACTGAGTACGCCCGAAGCGCTCACTGCAAGCCAATTTTCAAATAAACTCCAATCCTTTGGTAAACTCAGGACAAGTCCTTCAATAAACATAGAAGAAATGCGGGTAATGGGGGTTTGGTAAGAGTTGACTTTATTAGTGTAATATCTTACACTAAATAGTGTAAGAAAATACACTATAATTTGTTATGATTATGATTAATTTTCGTTCAAAAATCGCTCAAAAAGTTTTAAGTTATTTTTTGTTAAACCCTGAAGAAGAGTTATATGTAAATGAAATGGTAAGGAAATTCGGAGTTGATAGTGGCAATCTAGTAAGAAAATTGTTGGAATGGGAGAAAGAGGGTATTTTTATAAAGACCAAACGTGGTAATTTGAGTTTGTATAAGATTAATGAGAGATATTCCTTATTAGACGAGATGGAAAAAATAGCCCAAAAAAAGTTTGGCATAGAAAAGCAGTTAAAAATAAATCTGGAAAAAGTGAAGGGCCTCAAAATGGCTTTTGTTTTTGGTTCCTATGCCAAAAACACATTGGAGTCGGAAAGCGATATTGATTTACTATTGGTTGGCTCACATGGTGCCTTAAAAGCGCAGAAAGAAATAATAAAATTACAAGAAGAATTCAATCGAGAAATCAACATTATAGATATGACAGAGTCAGAATTTGAAGAAAAGAGACAAAAAGATGATTTTTTGAAAGAGATTTTTAACAATAAATATATTCAAATTATATAATGGAATTTGAAGATAAATATTTTAAGAAACTTAATTTCAACCAGAAACAAATTGAAAAGTATTTGAATTCTGCCTTACGAGATATATCAATTGCCAAAGAGTCGAAGATTACAGAAGTTCAGTTTCAGTTTACCTATAATTCTCTTATAAAATTAGGTATTACTTTAATTGCCTGCTAGGGTTATAAGGTTAATAGTTGCACGGGACATCATGTTAAAATTCTGGAGAAAACGGCAGAGATTTTAAAAAATAGAGATATCTTAATTTATGGAAATGCAATGCGGAAAGTACGAAATGTTGAGTTATATGATGGCGGTATTTGTACTACGAATAAACAAACAGAAGAATTTCTTGATTTTCTGTTAAAAATATTTACCTCAGCCCAAAAATTCATCGAAAAGTATTTTAATACTTTGTTATAAAATTCACAATAATGCAAAACAATATAAATAAGACGAAGAATAATGAAAAAGCCCCCATTAAGGACGAGCCTTAACAGGGTCTTTTTCGTAGTGATGCTATTATGTTACCAAGCGAAAAGAAATTTATCCAGTGAGACACAAAAATAATTAAATATATATAATGATAAATACAGGACTATCGAAAAATCATGGGTCCATTCCAGATAGTATTTATGTATTTATTGACGCATCTAATCTATGGGAAGCCCAAAAAGCAAAGGGTTATTTTTTGGATTACCAGAAATTGATAGATTATATTAAAACTGGATTCAATAAAAGGATAGTTAAAGTATTCTACTATACGGCTTATCCAGCAAATGGAACTCGGGGCTACAGCCTAGAAGGTAAGCACAAATTTTTTGTGTTCCTTAAGAAAGGTTTAAAATTTGAAGTAATAAAAAAGGAACTTAAAAGGATATTGATAATTGATGAATATGGAGAGCCCATAATCAAAGAGAAGGGAAACATGGATGTAGAGATTACGATAGATGCTATAAGTCGCAAACAAGAATACACTGAAGCCATATTTTTCACAGGTGATTCTGATTTTTTGGCATTAG